>NZ_JBJYIN010000025.1:0-48162 GCF_046237015.1 Pectobacterium hainanensis | reverse complement strand
TCAGGCTCAGGCTCAGGCTCAGGCTCAGGCTCAGGCTCAGGCTCAGGCTCAGGCTTACCTGGTTTTTTCAAACTGGAAATAAGTTGATAATTATCATTTATTTCGGCACCGTTTGAAACGGCATGCATTAACGCATTGGAATGATCATTCGTCGTCAGATTTATATCACTCTTCGCATTAATCAGCGCACTGATAATCATCATATCACTTCCTCTGGATGCAGCAAACATTAGCGCTGATACTCCTGTGCGAGTTTGTATATCAGGATCGGCCTTATGTTTGAGTAGTAACTCGACCACATCTTTACGATTCTCTGCTGCTGCAATCATTAATCCGCTGATGCCATCCTTATTTTTACTATCGACATCAATGCCGTTATTCAGCATCGTTTCAATATCGGCAACAGAATCGTATTTGCAAGCGAGTAAAAATTGGTGGGTATCTTCTTCTGACTGACAACCAGCTAACAGGAATATTAATCCAATTCCGAAATATTTAATAAAATTCATTCTTCTCTCCATGAGAAATGCAATAATAAATATTGTAATGAGATATAAGGTGAAAGAAACGTAGAAGTGAATTCTTTGTACCTGACATGCAGTACATCTCATATACTCTAAATAATTCGAGCTGTAGGGAAAAAACGCACGACTTGAAGTATGGCAGATATAAACACAAAATAACGTGCCACAAAACACACGATTACTCCCTTAACGAAGGCACAGTGTACCCATATCCAAAGTGTTCGCCTACCTTTTAATAAACATTTTAAGCTTATCGACTCAACAGGTTGGCAACTTCCCCCGTTTTTCGAGTCCTGCCGGACTTTCATCACAAGATAGGAGAGCAAGTACTGATAATAGCTATAAAATCCACCAGCCAGAGCAAATTTCACATACCAACAAAGATCCAAAAATAATTTGTTTTAAGAGTGTGAGCTAGAGAGAGTAAAAGTGGATGCCCAACAAGAGGCAACATGATAAAAATGGCAGCGTTAGCGGCACAAAACAGCAGAGAGAAAAAATTTTAAGACAGGAATTTATGCAGGACAAAATCAAAAACCAATTTTAATTTATTGATTTCATCCATTGATTGGCGGAGAGAGGGGGATTTGAACCCCCGGTAGAGTTGCCCCTACTCCGGTTTTCGAGACCGGTCCGTTCAGCCGCTCCGGCATCTCTCCGTTTAACTGGTTGCTATGATGCCCTCTTTTGCGGCATTTTAACAGCATCAGCCCTCGCCTCTAAACTCAAGTGATGACTTAGCGAGCAATAACGATGATTAAATGGCCGTGGAAAAAAAACGAGCGTCCCATTGAGATGTTGGAACACTGGCAATCAGCAATGTCGATTCCTATTTTTGCGCCCTTAACCGATATAGAGCGGAAGAAGCTAATCGCGATTGCTGAACAGGTTCTAAAATTAAAACGCCTAATGCCGTTACAAGGATTAGTACTAACCGAACTGATGCAACAGCGTATTGCATTACTCTTTTCATTACCGGTTCTAGAACTTGGCATCGAGTATCTGGATGGTTTCCACGAAATACTCATTTATCCCGGCCCTTTTATTGTCGATGACGAATGGCAAGACGATATCGGGTTAGTGCATACCGGTAAAATAGTGCAATCAGGACAAAGTTGGGATCAAGGTCCTATTATTCTCAATTGGCAGGAAGTTCAGGATTCGTTTGATCTTTCCGGCTTCAATCTTGTTATTCATGAAGTTGCTCATAAATTAGATGTCCGTAGTGGTGGCGATGCCACCGGCGTGCCGGCTATTGCCCTGCGCGATGTTGCAGCATGGGAACAACATTTACATTCGGCAATGGACGCCTTGCAGGAAGAAATTGACCTCGTGGGAGAGGATGCCGCCAGTATGGATCCTTATGCCGCTCAAGATCCCGCAGAGTGCTTTGCTGTACTTTCTGAATATTTTTTCAGCGCACCTGAATTATTATCAGAACGCTTCCCAATGCTATATCAGTGTTTTATGGGGTTCTATGCTCAAGATCCTTTAGGACGACTTAAAACCTGGCAAGATAGTACAAACTACAACTTACCGATGACCTTTACTCAGTAACACATTGAATTACCACACAGAACGTGATCATTTTGAACAACGTGGACGCTGGCGTTTCAGGAAGTGACGCAAGAAAGCTCATGCGCTTGCAACCTGAAAAATGACTGGGATATCGTTCAAAATAAGCACGGAATTGTATATAGCCTAAACAGTCAAACGATAACGCCGATTTTGCCGTTGACAGCATAGCAGGTGCCAGATATCATGCGCCCCGTTCACACAATTCCTCTGTAGTTCAGTCGGTAGAACGGCGGACTGTTAATCCGTATGTCACTGGTTCGAGTCCAGTCAGAGGAGCCAAATTCTTGTTTTCATGCCGCTTTGCGAATCCTTATACGATGTAGATTCAATAGGTTAGCGTGAAAAGTCTTCCCGATGCATTTTCAGTTTTCCCTCCGCATCGGGAGAATTTGGTGGTCAGATTTGGGGTCTTTCCGGTTCGATAATGGAGTGACCCGCATATGTCCCTTAATGACACTAAAATCCGCAACTTAAAACCACCTGTTACCCCCATAAAGCTATCCGATTCACACGGCCTATATCTTCACGTTAAACCTACTGGCTCGCGTCTCTGGTACTTCAGATATTATTTTTGTGGCAAAGAGACCCGCATAGCGTTGGGCGCTTATCCGTTAATCAGTCTGTCAGAAGCACGCCAGAAACGTGATGAACTCCGCAAACTGCTGGTGCAAAATATCAACCCGGCACAGCAACGTGCAGCTGAGAAGGCGGCTCGTTCTCCTGCAAAGAGTTTCAAGACCGTGGCATTGAGCTGGCATAAAAGCAACAGAACTTGGTCAGAAAATCATGCCGCCCGTCTGCTTTCCAGCATGAACAACCATATCTTCCCGATAATTGGACACTTGCCAGTCACAGAGTTGAAAACTCGCCACTTCATCGATCTGCTGAAAGGGATTGAGAAAAAAGGTTTGCTGGAAGTGGCGGCACGAACCCGGCAGCATATGTGCAACATCATGCGTCATGCCGTGCATCAGGAGTTGATAGAGCACAACCCGGCGGCAAATTTGAATGGCATTATCGCCCCTCCCGTTAAACGCCACTACCCTGCCCTTCCACTGGAACGACTGCCAGAGCTGTTGGCTAGCATTGAGGACTACAAGCAAGGACGTGAATTAACCCGCTTGGCAGTCTCACTCACCCTGCACCTGTTCATCCGTTCCAGCGAACTGCGTTTTGCCCGCTGGTCTGAGATCGATTTCAGAAACAAAATCTGGACCATTCCAGCCACCCGCGAAGCCATCCCCGGTGTCCGCTACTCTGGGCGTGGGGCGAAAATGCGCACGCCGCATATCGTTCCCCTCTCCCGTCAGTCCATCACTATTCTGAAACAGATACGGGAAATATCCGGGCATCAGGAGCTGATATTCCCCGGTGACCATAACCCGTATAAGCCAATGTGCGAAAACACAATTAACAAGGCGCTACGCTTGATGGGGTATGACACGAAAGATGAAATCTGCGGTCATGGATTCCGGGCAATGGCCTGTAGTGCGCTGATGGAATCTGGACTGTGGGCGCAGGATGCCGTTGAACGGCAGATGAGCCACCAGGAACGCAATAGCGTTCGAGCGGCTTACATCCATAAAGCAGAATATCTCGATGCCCGTAAAGCGATGATGCAATGGTGGTCGGATTATCTGGATACCAACCGAGAAGGATATATTGCGCCATACATTTATGCGCAACAACATAAGACGGCTGGAGCTGCCTGATCGATAACGCTCCTAAGAGCAGATCCTGATAACAGGATCTGCTTTTCAGACTGCGAAAAAACCTAGCCTCAACCTTTCAAAAAAATCGAGAAATGTCAGGAGATTACTCAGACTGGATATGGGAATAAATGTCTATTGCGGGGTAATCAACAACGTAGAATTAGGGTTACTTTTCTTGTAACGATGGTACTGCAAGATTAGCGTTGCGAGATCCTCATCGACAGCATAGAAATAGGCTTCCGGCACATCCAGCACCGCCGCAAACCGACAAACCAGACCAAAATCCGGTGAACTAACTTCCCTTTCATATTGGCTTACGCGGGAACTCGACGTCTCTTCATCCAGTCCAGCGAGACAACCGAGCTCGACCTGTTTTAATCCTGCATTCACTCGGGCCAATCTTAATCGTTTACCAATCACGACATTACCTGCTTCGCAGATTAACATAAGTCGATTATCGCCGTTCCCGCCATGCCTCTCTTGAAGTGGTTCTTTACCCAGTAAATTTAAAATTTATTTTTGGTTGTTTTAAGATCAAAAATGAAGGTTTAATTTATTGAGAGTAGGAATAATTAAATTTAGGAGGGTAAATGCACAGGAATTGAACACCAGACGCATTAGGCACCAACCTTACTGAGGTGTGATGAGCAGCGTGGAGTTTGGGTTGGCTTTCTTGAAACGGTGATACTGTAAGATCAAGGTGGCGAGATCGTCATCGACAGCATAGAAATACGCTTCAGGAACATCCAGCACTGTAGCAAACCGAGAAACCAACCCAAAATCTGGCGCACTGACTTCTCTTTCATATTGACTCACACGAGAGCTTGCCGTTTCCTCATCCAGACCAGCTAGGCAACCGAGCTCTGCCTGCTTTAATCCCTTGTTCACTCGGGCTAGTCTTAATCGCTTACCAATCACGGTGTTATCCACGGTCCTGATCAACATAGACTGATTATCGCTTCTCTCGGTAAGCCCTTCTTAAAGCATTTCTTTCCTAAATAAATTTTATCTTTATTTTTGATTGTTTTTTGCACCAAAATAAAGATATAGTTTACTGGAAGAAGTAAAGTTTCAATCCAAGAGGGGGAAGTATGAACATTGAACAACAAAAACAACGAATGGACTGGCACCCTGCCGATATCATTGCAGCCCTGCGCAAACGAAAGACGACGTTAGCAGCCGTATCACGTGAGGCGGGTCTTAGTTCATCAACGCTTGCAAATGCACTAAACCGACCCTGGCCGAAAGGTGAACGACTGATCGCCGATGCACTGGGCATTCCAGCGAGTGAAATCTGGCCGAATCGTTATTTCGATTCACAAGGGCAACGCATTCCGCGAGAAATTCGTCATAAAAACAATTAGATCACTTGCTGGGCTTAATCGCCAACCATCAGGGAATAACATTCTGGTCTCCACTCGATTCAACCATTCCGCATCATCAATTGGTTCGTTAATTACCTCGAACCAATTGATATGCCTGATTCAGGGTATGTCCCTTCTTTTTTGATACAGAGCTTTGACTGTGTTGATCTGAATAAAATCTGTAACGCGTGGAGTAACAATCGACATGAGCGAGATAGCTAGTTTGGTGATGGCTTCCTAATTTAGACATTTTTTGTGACGGCCAGCGAAAAGCGATCAATAACATCATCGTTATCCCAACAACCCCTCACTAATCCTATTCCTCATTTTCAGAATCCTATCTATACGTCATGGCTGCATAAGGAAACGTTAGCCACCTATGCAATATATCATTTTCATATAAAGGAGATGAATCATGATAATGAAAAATAGGATGTTCAATACCAAAAGTGATGCATTTAACTGGATTACGATACCAGAAGCTATTGCGATAGCGACTCAGATAAGAAACTCACCGTTAACAGAAGCTGATATTTATCGCCATACCTTATACGGAGATATCAATCTTTCGCTCTACTTCCAATCTCCAGTCATCTTACGAAAAATCAAAACATCAAATGCTAAGGCAAAGCTTAAGCCTATAGGCAATCATTTGATTAACCAGCTATGCATTCTCGAAAAAAACTGTTTCATCAATAACAGAAACTTAATCGTCACCACCGAGGGTAAATATACTTACCCCACTCAACAAGTGATTGATACAACGCTCATCGGTTATGAATACGTTCTGGTTCAACGTTTATTAGCGAGATCTCTGGGTATTCCACAACCCGTAATCGGAGAAAATCACGTTAACTATGGTCTTACTGTCAATATCGGCGACGATCATTTTCAAATATTTGAGAAAATCAGGTATCGCGAAAGGATAAAACAGCAAATCATGAGACTCCCTAAAAATATCGCATCACATATTACTGAAAAAATCCCATACCAGAAAACAAAGCAGTATAGCCATAGAGAATATTTTCCGATTCATGATTTGCCAAAGGATGCATGTTTTGTCATCAAACATGCCGAACTTGAAAAATTAATTAACATGCCAACCAAAAACGATACCTCTCCCCCCTCCTCGACACGTATATCCACTCCATTATCCAGACTGTTCTGGCTTGCCTGTAAAAACAATGAGTCTATCAGCCCATTAATCAGGCAACCATATAAGCTTCTGTCCATCTTTGAACAATGGGCATCAGACGAAGGCATGACCGACCGATTCAGCGGCGATACGTTAAAAACGGCGCTTGAACGTGGTTCACCTACGTCCGCTTAGGCCCCCAATTAAAATGACATTACACGCTTCAATCTAAAAACCCGTATTAAGGATTGTGGTGTCCGTAATACGGGCTCTTCAACTTTCACTCCTTTCCTCACTGTGTTTTTTTGTCATCTCCGGGCATATCCCATTTCTGCACTGGAGGTATTTATGACATCGCATCAGTTATTACGTCTGAAACAAGTGGAAGTAAAAACCGGCCTGAAACGCTCGCAAATCTACCTGTACATGAAAGAAGGTGCCTTTCCCTCCTCAATAAAGATTGGACCTGCCAGTGTGGCTTGGCTTGAATCTGAAATTGACGAATGGATTAACTTCAAATTATCTAACCGCTTAACGCGCTGAAGGGAGATATAGCATTATGTTCCCCTCACTGAATTACGCGGTATTAACAAACGCCCTTGCCGCACTCAAGGAAGGTAATTTTCGTTATTGTGAAACGTTAGGATTCACATTCGACGAATTGAATGCCCTCAATCAGCTATCCCTCGACGAACTGTTTATCGTCAGCCGGGCATCCGCACAGTTTATGTCGATCACTGTCCGTCACGACGTTCTACAACAGATCCTAACGCTGTCCCATCGGGAAGCGCTACGCCAGCAGCAGATTAATCGGGCCATCAGATTGGGAGGGTCTATTGCACTCCTGAATCATTTTTTTGGTCTCACCTCAAATGAGGTCTGCACGCGCCGCCGGTTGCTGGGTGTCACCACCCCTTATGGACGAACGCCTATTCCAGATGAAACCGTTGATGCCGAAATCTGGCTGTCATGGAAAAAGAAACGCACTGAAAGCCTTGATACTCCTGACGCACTGGAAGCAATGATGCTGGTTACTGAATCCTTATCTTCCAGGGAAAAAGGGCCTTCCCTGACCGCCGTCTGGAACCGTATCACCCTTTGTGAGAAAGAAGCACTGAACAGGAGGACATCGCATGCCAGATGAGATCGATCGCGATCAGGAATTTAATGAGCAACGCCTGGAAGAAATGATTGAACAGAACCGTTTCAAGCCAGCAACCACGCCTTCATTACATTACTGCCGTTTATGCGGTGAATCCATTCCCGAGCAGCGACGGCAAACCCTGCCGGGCGTGACAACCTGTACGGAATGCCAAACCATACTTGAGCGCCACCAGCGCTGATAACAGGATGACATTCGCGCAGAGAAGCTATCTTCTCTGCGCGTTTTTTATTATCTGAATCAATCACTATAAATATTTTATAGCATCGAAAGGCTGAATAGAAAATCACTACCATTATTACTTATTTGTATTGCCTCAGCCTTGATTTGGCAAGGTTCTGTGTTAGAACACGATTAAACCTGACAGTCAGCAATGAGCGAGAAGCGGAAGTTCGCATTTTCATGACCGTCGGGATGCAGGACTAACATTGGTGCGTAATAATCAACGGGGATCAGTTCAAACCTATTTCATCCCTTGGTTTTCTCATTTCCTGTATGGCCTTAAGGTGGTCCGCTCAGTTTTCGTTTCGCTGAAAGCGCATGCGGATGTTGCCGTGATAACGCTCTTGGATCGAATAAGCCATATGTAACTCAATGCGGTAAGGGTTATCCGGCACCGGCCTGCCACTTAGGGTGATAATATCCCCCGTGGTACTCTCCGCTATCGAAAGATGGTCAAAATAGGTGTCGTCCGTCAGAATAGCGCAATGCAGATCTAGCCAAGGAGCGAAAATCAGCCGACAGAGGCCTTTACTCGTTTTCAGGTATTTATTACCAGACTTATCAGAGTTCAACATAGCATCTGCCACCGCTGAATTCTCCCAGCGCCAAACTTGATACTCATCGAAGAACGCTCTACCAGAAACTACCAGTTTACTGCCATTGTCGACAGTCTCACTTTCACACACGAAAGCGAGGATATCTGCAAAATGAGCTACCTGCATATTGCATTCTGCGTCGCGACGCAGCTGCTTTGAAAGAACGTCGTTCCACATGTCTTTCAGCGCGGTGCATACCCATTCACTGACTTCATTGAGTATTTGTGAGGTTTTTATCCCTCTGGCATAATATTCTTTATCGGAGATTGAGATAAATGTCTTCTCTTCGAAGTCGTCTGTTTTTTTACTGAACTGTGTACTACTGAAAAATGTCATCAAAGGGTGTGTTTCGAGTTTTTCTCGGAGCAAGGTCGAGACGTTATGACCAAGAATGACAAGACGATCCTCATCAATTTCGGCTTTCTCAATATCCTGACGCTGGCTCTGTACCACAGCATCGCAATATGCAGCAAGCGTCTGTTGAAACCGATCCTTGCAGGCTCCGAAATCGTCCTGATGGGGGAGCGCAAATTGAGTTTGTTGATCAGTATGTTCCCGGATGGCGTTCAGAATACAGGCAACTTTCTCTTTTCCGCGGTAATCGAACATATTCCCTTCGAGAGATTGTTTAACCGCTTGTGAGACTTGGAAAACCGAGCTCGACATCATAATCCCCAGTTGAACGAAAGCGGTGATGAGATCACCTACATCAGTGAGCCGATTCCCCATATATACACGGCCGCTAATCATCGGCTTCCCATGCGCTGCTGAAAGTTCCCCGATTAGTCCCTCAAGCCAGCCAGGTTCTGACCCGAAATTGCGTCCTCCCCATAAATAGGTGCGCAGATAAATATCAATGATTTGCTGCCCGGAGGTAATGGCCGGGGAGCCGTTGTCAAAGACCCCTGTTTTTTCAGTCAGAGAACCTGCTAATAGGGAATGGACAGCACTTTCAACGTTAAGCGTGGGTTCTTCCACTACCTGGTGGATAAGAAATGCCGCCGTACACAACCGGATATCGACTAGGCCATTACGGTACGCCTGACCAGTGAACGGCTTTGAGGGGATAGACGCAGGTGTTGTGAAGAAGTACTTCGCGACATCAACGTCATCGTCATCGTCCAGACGCAACTTATGGGCCCACCGGTGCAGCAGATCCAGTGCCCAATCTGCCGCAAACGTTTCACCGGAGCGGATGGCGGAAACGACAATGTGCGGCAGGGTCAGGAGATGTTTTCGCAGGGCATCATGAAAGATACGGTCATCGGGAACACAGGTATTTTTATTCGCGATCACATCGAGCCAGCCTTCCCACAGCTCAACGAACTTCGTGACTAATCCTTCATAAACTTGACGCTGGCTGAGCGTCATTCTGAGGTGATTTGTGTGTCCCCAGTCCATCAGCGTTTCCCAGGCATAGCCGGTATACATGAGTCCCAGTTGATTTTCCCGTAAGGTTACCCTGTCTCTCATCCCGTAGATCATCAGGGGAATGCGCATACACCGGGCAAAAAAACGGTCACTGACCTCAGTTTTCAGCATCGCCTGTCTGAAGAGTAAATAGAGTTCTGTGTAAAATTTTTCGACAAAACTGTCGTCATAGACCCCGTCTTTTATCAGCAGCAGGTTTTGGCTCCCCTGCGGCGAAGAGTACTGAAAAACATTGAGCATACCGGAGAAGGTGCTGCACATGTTATGTACTGCTTCTTCAAAAGCATTAATATCCCCCTCACTAAGGGCATCATAAATATCACCGCTTATCCCCTTGACCAGCGCTTCTTGGTTGACCGGAAGGGATTTTCTTTCTCCACCCCTAAAACAGGCTATCAAGAGCTTCAGATATACCTCTCTGATGTCTCCCCCTTTAATTTTAAAAATCGGTTGCCTGTCATTGCCGGAAACTGCAACGTGTCGGGGGGAGAACGCAAGACTGACCTGCTGATTTTTGCCAGCCAGTCGGGCATCCAGATGCTTCAGGATCAGCGTTAAAGGACGATACCAGATATCAAGGAGGTCAGATGAGGCCTCGTACTTTTTGGTTATGGTCTGATAACCGTGTTCAGAATCATTATCGTGCAACCTGATGGCCTGAAATGCCCCGACGTTCAGCATGCGGTGACGAACTGGCTGGCGAAGAAAACCCTGAAGAATGATATCTCGGATAGCGGGCATGAAGGCATCAGAAACCAGATACCGAAACACCATCCGCTCCCGGCGGGCATCATGGAGCACACTGATGCTTTGTATGAAAAACCAGATCGAGAGTCCGATGTTAAGCAGCATCCAGAGAATGGCAATCCCACACAGGATGGCGTAGCTGTAATTGCTGCTAAATGGGCGGATAAGGCTGCCAGCAAGAATGAAGGCTGACAGGGACAGGCCGCTGAGCCCCGCAAACATGAATCCGGAATAGCGCTGATAGGCAGCCTGAACAATCTTTCGTGTCGATTTTTTCTGAAAAATAACGCTGACCAGCCCCACAACTAGCGGGTAAACAATACCAATAATGGTGAGCTGACCACCCAGCAAGCTTGTTTGCCAGTCAAAAAGCGTTTTCCATGCTGGGGCGTATTGCTCCGCCAGTGGCTTGATACAGGGTTTAAAAAAATAAAGTAAGGTGAAAAGCACAGCAAACCCTGAAAACAAAAGTCCGATAGATTTTAAATAATGCGTCGAACAAAAGAGTATGACTTTTTCCAGGAGGTTCCAGCGGGCTTCCCGAAATGCGTCATGGGTGCGAAGGGTATCTCTGATCACCTTATCCGTTCTGTAACGTGCGCTGCCCAGAATCCTTTTAAGCATATTATTCCTGTCAGTAGAAAGTGTGTTCGTTTGCTGCAGTGCCTTTCGCCCGTGTTGTGCGGCTTTTATGTTGTGCTTTTGTACTTTCCGGATGGAGGGACATTTATTGATGAAAGTGTATCAGAGAAAAGAACGATATCGCAAAATTGGAGGCGAGGCTACTCACCGAGAAATACTGTTTGAAGGCGGGTTGTTACTAATTGAATTTAGCCATCTGAACAGATGGTGTACCTCGTCCGCTTCTGGCACAAATCTGTCTGCCAGATTAGGTATTCCCATGGGCTACAAAGCACCAGTTCAAATCTAATCTAATTCATCCTTTCATAATAATTATCAAACTATATATTTTCTCTCTCATTCCCTTTTTGATTTTCTCATTTTCATCCTGACGCCAATATCGCACGCTTATCACGCCACCTTCCACTGGCGAGCTTTATGGACGTTTATTCGTCCGGGGCGAGTATTGCTCTTTAACAATATGAGTCGGGCTATCACACAACCACAATTCAGGGTGCCGCTGAATGTTCTCGCTGACCCGTTGAAACCGGAATGCAGAATCGGGATGTGATCGATTGAGTTAATTCACCATGACTTTTTATGAAAGGAAATAGTATGAGAAAACCTACCTATCACGTGTTTGTCACGCAGGAAAACCAGCCCAATTCTAACGGAGAGAAAAACACCTACTGGACAAAGGTCGGCGTAGCGTTCGCTCATAACGGCAAGCCTGGATTGAACATCGTACTGATACCCGGTATTGCTGTCTCCGGTAAGCTAGTGCTCCTTGAACCCAAGGATGATAGCGATACGCCGCAGGCACCCCAGCACGATTAACGCTCAATTCCCCCTCCTTTGCGCTTGCCATCGACTATCTGATGGCTGCGTGTGGCTAGATTTGTTACCGAGGCAACCATGCTTTCATCCACTGCTTTTCTGGCGGCGGTCATGCAGTGTGCCGCCACAATTCACCCATACACCGCATTTGATGTAGCTAAAGTGGAATCCAGCTTTAATCCATACGCCGTCGCTGAGATTGTGCCGAAGGAAGAAAGAACGCCCGATAGCGTAGGCGTCATTTCTCATCAGCCCACCAGCAGGCAAGTTGCCGTCAACATCATCAACCGGGTAAAGGAAAAAGGTCGCCGCTATTCGGTCGGGCTGATGCAAATCACCAGTACCAACTTCCGCCATTACAATGTGACGGCCTATGACTTGTTAGATCCGTGTACTAATCTGTCCGTTTTTGAGCGTATCCTCACCGATTGCTACCAGCGAGGCGGCACGCTGAAAAGAGCACTCAGTTGTTACTATTCCGGTAATTTCGATACGGGTCAGCAGCCAGAATCTGCCTTTAACCAAACCAGTTATATCCAACGTATTGGCTATGCTGTCCCATCAACGCGGGAAGATCTCAAGCGTAGTACCACCAGCCAATCCACCCCAGAGATTCATTACCCGACCACCGTCCTACGCGGTGAACTTACCGATAAAGCCATACCGGTTTTAACCTCCCTGCACTATCCCGACGCCATCATTCGCGGCGATGTATCCCTACCTGTAATTAATGAGGAGAAATGACGATGCAAACACGTAAATATTGGCCTGCGTTTTCTTCCCTATTGATCTCAACCCAAACGCTGGCAGCCGGGAGCGGATTTAATAAAGCCAACGATACGCTGAGTAATACATCCACCGGCTTGCTTGGCTTGGCCGCCGTCACGATCACTCTGGCAACCATGTGGGTGGGTTACAAGGTACTGTTTGACGGTAAAAGCCTGCATGACATGCGCAACGTCATTATCGGAGCCATCCTGATTGTCGGCGCATCGGGCTTTGGTGCTTATTGGGCATCCTAGGGGGAACCGATGACCACCTTGAACAAAGCA
The DNA here is from genome assembly GCF_046237015.1 of Pectobacterium hainanensis. Lineage (NCBI taxonomy): Bacteria > Pseudomonadati > Pseudomonadota > Gammaproteobacteria > Enterobacterales > Pectobacteriaceae > Pectobacterium > Pectobacterium hainanensis. The sequence continues at coordinate 35,181 of NZ_JBJYIN010000025.1, read as the reverse complement.
CTGACCCGCCCAGCCGCCATTATGGGCATCCCTCTCGTCCCGTTCGTGATCGTCAGCGGGGCTATTGTCCTGCTGTCGGTTTACACCAGCTATTATCTTGCCTTGTTATTGATTCCTGCCTGGCTGGAAATGAAGGCAAAGGCCCGAACGGATATTCATTATTTCGGACTGCTGTGGCTGGCCTTTAAAACCCGTGGGCGATTTGCCACGGATCGCCACTTCGGTGCCCGTGCCGTGCTGGCAAGCCACTATGACGCCGTCGATGTTTCGGAGTTTACCGTTAAGATGAAATTAAACGAGCGCATCACGCTGGATAAATACATTCCTTACTCTTCGCACATTCACCCTCACATCATAAGAAATCGCGCCGGTGATTTAGTCGCTAGCTGGGAATTGGACGGTACTGTTTTTGAATGTGAGGATGAACATCATCTGACATTGCTGACAAGCCACCTTAACAACCTGATCCGCTCGTATGAAGGGCTACCGATCACCTTCTATATTCACCGCATACGGGAGAAATATCAGGATGGCTTTGACGCCAGTTCGGGCATCCCCTTTTCGGATGAAGTCACGGAACGCTATTACCAGCCACTAAAAGAGAAACCACTCTGGCGACATCGGCTGTTTTTCACCATCTGTTATGCCCCGTTCTCCACGCTGGAGAAAAAAGTCATGAAGACGCAGCCAGCCGGAAAAAAGAAAGCGACGCTGGATGATGCCCTGAAAGGGATGCTGGAACACCATGAAGCCATCCACACCGCCCTGTCACGTTACGTGGCAAAGCCATTGGGCCTCTATGAGGAAAAAGGTCGGGTTTACTCTTCGCAACTGGCTTTCTACCATCGCCTGATTACCGGCAAATGGCAGAACATGGCAGTGACGCGCACACCGTTTTATCAAACACTCAGCACGCCGGATGTGTTCTTCACTACCGATACCGCCGAATGTCAGACGGTCGGTGGCTCCCGTTTTTTCCGCAGTCTGGAAATTAAAGACTATTCACCGGAGACCTATACCGGGCTGCTGGATGCGCTCTTGTATGCCGAAAGCGAATATGTGCTGACGCAGTCTTTCACCTGTATGGCGCGGGATGAAGCGCAAAACCATATTCGACTGGCGGAAAAACGACTGAACTCAACCGACGACGACGCCATTTCACAGCGTGAGGAATTAATCGTCTTACGCGACCTGCTCCAGTCCGGGCATATATCTTGCGGCAAGTATCACTTTTCCCTTCTGGTCTCGTCCGCAAGCGCCGAGCAAGTGATAAAGGAGACTAATGCGCTGGCCCAGCCTTTTAACGATCTCGGTATCATGACATCCCTGTCCACGCTGTCGCTACCTGCCGCCTATCTGGCTCAACTTCCCGGCGTCTATTCACTGCGACCCCGTCTGGTGGTGGTCAGTAGCCAGAATTACGCGGATATGGGCAGTCTGCATAACTTCCATCCCCATAAACGCCACGGCAATCCGTGGGGTGAGGCTATCGCCATCCTGAAATCCCCCGGTGGCGGCGGTTACTATCTGAACGTGCATGACAGTCAGGCAGGACGGAATGACTTCAATGAGAAAACGCCGGGGAATACCGCCATCATAGGTAAAACAGGTTCAGGAAAGACCCTGCTGATGACGATCATGAAACAGTTGATGCAGAAGTACCGTAATCCGGCGACATTTTCCGCCTCTGCCACTCTCAAACGGCTGACCACCGTTTACTTTGATAAAGACAGAGCAGCAGAGATGTCGATCCGCCAGATGGGCGGTCGCTACTTCCGTATCCGAACCGGTATCCCTACCGGATTTAACCCGTTTTCACTTGCCCCCACTCGACGGAATATCAGCTTTATCAAGCGACTGATTCGGATGCTGTGCCGTCGTGACGGTAAGCCACTCGATCCCCGCGATGAAGAGCGTATCAGCACTGCGGTTGACACCATTATGCTGGACTACCCGCCGGAATATCGCCGTTATGGTATTACCAGACTGTTGGAAGTGTTGCCCGAACCACCGACCAAAGAGGCACGGACCAACGGTCTGCGTATACGCCTGAAACAGTGGGCGCAGGGCGGTGAATTCGGCTGGGTGTTCGATAACGAGGAGGACACATTCAACATCAGCAATATTGATAACTTTGGTATCGACGGTACGGAATTCCTGGATGATGACGACATACGTGGGCCGATCACCTTCTACCTGCTCTATCGCGTCACCAGTCTGTTGGATGGTCGCCGACTGGTAATGTTCATGGATGAATTCTGGAAATGGCTGGCGGATGTCGAGTTTTCTAAATTCTCCCTCAATATGCTCAAGGTGATCCGCAAGCTGAACGGCATTTTTATCCCCGCTACCCAGTCGCCCGATGAAATCGTCAGGCATCCCATCGCTCCGGCGATTATTGAGCAGTGCAGCACTCAAATCTTTCTCGCTAACCCCAAAGCCAGCCGTGCAGATTACGTGGAGAAAATGAAAGTCCCTGAAAGCGTTTACGACATTGTTCGCAGTCTTGATCCGAGCGAGCACTATATGGTTGTCCTGAAAACACCACTACGTGCCGGTGAAACTCGCCCGTTTGTCGCCATGGCAAGGATGGATTTATCGGGCCTCGGGAACATCACCAAAATCCTGAGCGGCAGTGAAGACAACCTGAAAATATTTGATGCCATTTATCAGGAAGGCATGTCACCCAGCGACTGGAAAGAAACGTTCCTTAACCACGCTATCTGATATTCACCTCGGAGGTTATCACCATGCAAACCAGAAAGATGTTTCTGGCGTTATCGCTATTGGTTTCCACACCCGCACTCAGCGCTGGGATCCCGGTATTTGATGCCGCCAGTAATACCGAGTCGATTAACCAATGGATTCAGAAACTCCAGCAATGGCAGGAAACGGTCACTCACTATAAAAGCGAGCTTGACGCCTATAAGCAGCAATTAGCGACCGCAACAGGCATACGGGATATTCAGGGATTTCTCCACGATGCTAAAAACCTAAAAAACGATATCGAACACCTCCGTAAAAATGGTACTTCACTGGATGACCTGTTGACCAACTCAAACGGTTATTATTCTTCTGACCTTCAGCGCCTATATAACAAATATCAATCTTTCGATATTTGTAATCAGTCCAGTTCATCGCAACGTTATCTGGAAAGTTGCAAACAACTTGTTCTCAATCAGGCGGTCTCGATTGAGAATACCAGCGATGTTCAAAACAAGATTAATAGCACATTAAACGATATATCAGACTTATCCGACCGTATTGCCAACGCCAAAGACTCGAAAGAGTCACAGGACCTAGCTAACGCGGTGGCAGCCAAAAGCGTACAATTGAACGCATTAACCAGTCAATGGGAAATGTCAGTCAAGCAGGCTGAACAGCGAGCCGCGATGTTGACTCAACAGCGGCAAAAAGTATTCAATGAACAACAACTCGCCGCTCCGATTCCTGACTTTAATTATTAAGAGGGTAAGAATGAAAAAGTCACTTTGCATTTTTCCGATTATTTTAAGCTCATTATTTCTGGCGGGGTGTGACAACCCGAAATCAACGCAGTGGTACAAAGATCATCCGGATGAAATGAACCAGCGATATAAAGCGTGTGAATCATCCGGTGATGACTCCCAAGATTGCAAAAATGCACGAGAAGCGCGATTTGAACTACGTCAGGAAAATGCCAAGGTTCCCGATTTGAATTAAAGGGGTCATCTATGTCTGGTGGTATGTTTGTTGGAATGAACAACACGATCACTGACGGTTTACATGCCGTACTACGGGGACAAACCTCCGTGTACGGCGATATGGTAAGCATTATCGCCGTCAGCTCCTTCACGTTATTTGTCACTTATCGGGGTTATCAAACTCTGGCTGGAAAACTCCAAACGCCTGTAGAAGATGTCATATGGGATGTCGGGCGAATGCTATTAATCATGACATTCGTTTTAAATCTCGATGGCTGGCTAGATTTAGCCATTTCTGCCATTAAGGGATTAACCGACGGCGTCAGCGGTGATGACAATGTCTGGGTGTTACTGGATACCGTTTGGGCGAAAGCGCAAACGATAGGACAAAAGCTTTATCAACAGGATGATTCCACCTATGTAAAACTCAACGGTGGTATTGCCCAACTTCTGGTCTGGGGAGGTGCTATCGTTACCCTGCTCTTTGGTTCGGCGGTTAACCTATTAGCCGGAATTATCATTGTATTAATGACCACCACTGCTCCGTTATTTATTTTCTGCCTGCTGTATGGATTCCTTATTCCAATGTTTAACAACTGGCTGAAAATTATCTTCACGGTGATCCTGACGATTATGTTTTCCGCGTTATCCATCAGGATTGTCATTAATTATCTCAATGGCTTATTAGATAAAGCGGTTAACTTTGCAGATAGCGCCAATATCATCACACTAGGTGTTCAGTGCTGCGTTGCGGGTGTTATTTCCGGCGTCATTATCTGGTTTTCAGCCAAAATCGCGAACGCATTAGGTGGCGTTGCCGTTCAAGCAGCACTACAGGGTGCCGCTATGGGCGGCCTACGTGGGCTGGCGAAACCATCTTCTGACGCAGCGAAACCGGTCATGAAAGCCGGTGCGACAGGTGCGCGACTTGCGACAAAAGCGGGCGTCAGCGCCGCTACTGCAACAGGTTCACTTATCACCGCAGGCACCAGCAAAGCCCTATCCGCATGGCAAAAACGTGCGGCGTCTATCGATAGCATGAAGCGTTTCAACCAACAGCGTAACCGCTAATCCCTTCCTAACGCAGTCTCTCCACCGCGAGCCGTGGCAACCGCCGCCGGTACGGCATTTCTGTCTTCGACAAACATAGGTATCGATATGAAATCCAGCCTCGTCTTTCTGATGCTGTGCGTCCTCACGGGCTGTGCTCAGCATCGGCACGACCTCCCGCCGGTATCTGGCGATCCTCAACCAGTTAATTCTCCCGCAATTATTCAGGAGCTGACAAAGCATGTCTGAAACAGAAAACATCATTGCGTCATCTCGCGCCTTTGAATCTGTCCTGCTGGAAAAGGATGAACGGGAAAAAAAGATGGCGTGGCGAATAGCGGCCATAGGGTTTGCTCTGGCCGCAATGGCGATCACCGCACTGATTATTCTGCTACCGCTGAAAACCACCGAAATCGAATTATGGTCGGTGGATAAACAGACCGGACGTTATGAATATATGACCCGGATTAAAGAGCAGAGTATTTCCTCAGAGAAAGCACTGGCTCAGGCGTTAGCGGCGCATTATGTCAGGCTCCGCGAGGGCTATAACTATTTTGCTCTCCAGCGCGATTATGACGATGTACAGTTATTCAATAGCGACAGCGTTAACAGGGATTATCTCGACGGGTTTAACAGCAATCAGGCACCCGATGTCATTTTCAATAAAGCGGAATATGTCGTGTCTATCGACATTATTTCCAACGTTCACGCGACCGCTACAGCGCCTGACCATCTGGCAACCCTACGCATTAAACGGACTATCCGCCGCATTGTCGATAACTCGGTTAAAACAGAGGTCTGGAACATCCGCCTGACTTATCGCTACCTCCCACGAAAACAACTGACAGACAGCCAGCGAGAAGTGAATCCTCTGGGGTTCATCGTGACCAGCTACCAACGCGATAAAGAACTGAGGGGTGAATGATGCTGAAAACAACCGTGATCTTATGGTTCCTTCTGATGTCATCCACAGCCTGGGGCGCGGCGATACCGCGCAGCAGCACGTATGACAGCCGAATGCAGAATGTCACCTATAACAGTCAAAATGCGACCATCGTCAACACCCGCCCCGGCTACCTCACCACACTCCTGTTTGATGACGATGAAGAAGTCATCGACGCGCAGGCAGGGTTTCCGAAGGGCTGGAAAGTCACTAAAAGCGATAACCGGGTCGGTGTCAGCCCAAATCCCATAACCCAACCGGTAACCGATGATAACGGCAACAACGTCAATAAAGTGTTTCTGCCAACGGCGAGCGAGTGGAGAACCAATCTCTTTGTCGTGACATCAAAGCGCGACTACAGTCTGGAACTGAACGTACTGGAGAATGACTCGCCTTCACAGGCCTTTATTATCCGTTTTCGCTATCCGGATGACGAGCGCAGACGATCAGAGGCAGCCAGCGCAGCGCGTCTGAAACTCCTGCGTCAAACACAGGAAAAGCAGCAGATAGCGACAGCATTTGAGCAGGCTACCACGCCACGCAACTGGCTCTATACCAAGCGAGTCGCAGCGGGTTCAGCCTCCATTGCACCAGATTTTACTTACGATAATGGCCGCTTTATCTATCTCGGTTTTTCTCCCGTCAAAACCCTTCCGTCGATCTTCCGGGTCGTTAACGGGCAGGAACAGACCGTAACACCCCGCATAACCAAACACGGAAACTACACCGTGGTCGTCGTGCGGGCAATGTCGCCACAGTTGGTATTGCGCTACGGCAGCGCGGTAGTCGGGATTGAGAATACGTCATTCGGCAACGCCACTACTGGCAGCGGTGACACCGTTTCACCTGTCGTCACACTGGAGGCCAGATGACTGATAAAGCAGACCCAGAGACAACGGAAAAAACCGTGGCGGAGCTGGAGGCTGAAGCCCGTGAACGCGCCCGTTCAGCGATGGCGAGTCAGGCACCAGAGCAAAACACACCTCCCGGCCAACCTGAAGTGACCCGCTTCAAAAAAGCCTCCAGCCGCCGGACGCTGCTGGTCAGCCTGCTAAGTCTAGGCGCACTGATTGCACTGGCATTGGGTGGAGATCGCTTCCTTGTCGCATTAAAGCAAAGCGATAATAAGTCGATTGAAACCCCAGCACCGCCATCAGCCAGTACAGGGCAACATGAGCGTAAAAACCTCGGTATGGACAATAATCCGTTCGGCCTGTTCGGTCAGGACAAACAGGAAACCGCAACAGATAATCCCCCAATACAGACTGCATCACCGTCAGAGCCACCTGCTTTAAATAAGGCGGCGGCACTAGTCGATGGGTCAAGCAGTGCCGCTGAATCCACACAACGCGGTAATACTCAGGCTTCACAAACTGCCCCTTCCGACACACAGAGCTATCAGAACAAAGGCACACCAGAAACCACGTCTGGCACAGAGGCTAACGACACCAATCCCGGTATTGCAAAAGTGACCAGCGTTAGGCAACTGGGTCTCGATCCCAATCTTTACCTTCCGGTTGATCGTTATATTCCATGCTCAATGATGCGGCGTTTTGTCTCTGACGTGGGCGGTCGTATTTCCTGCCTTATCGGCGAAGACGTCTACAGCGCTAACCATTACGTGAAGTTGCTCCCTGCCGGAACCGTCGCCAGAGGCATCTACCGCACCGGGGCGCTGCAACATGGCCGGAGCCGGATGTTTGTCATCTGGACGGAATTACGCACACCGGAACCCGGTAGCCTGCAAATTCCGCTGGTTGATACCGAAGCCACCGGCCCGTTGGGTGAGGCTGGGATTAGCGGCTGGATTGATACCCATTTCTGGGAACGGTTCGGCAATGCGCTGATGTTGAGCACCGTACAGGACGTGGCTGCCGCCGCATCAGATTCAGCACCGGGGAAAGACCGCAATACCGATTACACCGAAAACACCCGCGCCGCTGCATCAGAAATGGCAAAAACCGCACTGGAAAACAGTATCAATATCCCGCCCACGATGTACCTCAATCAGGGCGATGTGATCGGCATCATGACTGGTACGGATATCGATTTCTCTTCCGTTTATCAACTACATCTAAAAAAGAGGTGGTATGAGCGCTGAAAATCTGTCGCTGGATTTTATGAAACACCAGTTATTTGGTGAATTTCTGCCACTGGCAGGTCTGACAGAAATCGCCATTAACCGCCCCGGAGAGATCCACACCAAAATAAACGGTCGATGGCAGAAACATGATTCTCCGGTTACGTTGCGTCAGTGCCATGCGTTTGCCAAAGCACTGGCCTCATGGAATGAGGACAATATCGATGATACCTCCCCTATCCTTTCTGCTACATTAGGATCAGGTGAACGTGTCCAGACCATTATTCCCCCAGCCTGCGAGCGGAATACCGTATCTATTACGCTGCGAAACCCGTCATTTGCGCAGAAAACGCATCAGTCCTGGATTGATGCCGGGTTTTATAACCGGATAGCGGGTAAGGAGAGAAACGAAAGCAAAGATGATGAACTGACCCGCTGCTATAACAATGGTGATATTCCCCACTTTATCGAAAAGGCCGTCGAGTATGGCAAAACCCTCTTTATTGTTGGTGAAACCGGCTCCGGTAAAACCACCTATATGAAGACATTGCTGCACTATATTCCGCTACATCTCAGGCTCACCACGATTGAAGATAATCCTGAAATCCGGTTTTACCACCACGCTAATTATGTCCATCTGTTTTATCCGGCAGATGCCGGAGACGAGGCGATTATCACCCCCAGCAGACTTATCCGGGCGAATTATCGAATGAATCCGGATCGAATTCTATTGGCAGAAATTCGTGGGAGGGAGGCATGGGACGCGCTGAAAATTATCGGTTCCGGGCATGAGGGCCTTATCACCTCCTTGCACGCAGGCAGCCCGGAGGAATGTATTGAAGGGATCATTGACCGCTGTTATGAAAATCCAGATTGCAAAAATATCCCGTTCGATGTGCTGTTACGCAAGGTGCTTAAATGCGTGGATATCATCGTCAGCGTAGATATTCACGGTGATATTCGTCGGATGGGGGATATTTATTTCAAACCGATACACCTTCATCAAATGAAGAAATCATTCAGATAGACGAACAGTTAAAGCCCGCTCATTCTCAATAAAGGTATTCAGTATGAAAACGATCCTATTCACCACCTGTCTTTTCTGCATGAGTTTACTACTACCCTCTTCCGTAATGGCCGCTGATGCCTGCGAGATTATTTTATGTCTGTACGGTAAAACAACCGGTAACAGTGGAGGGAATGAATGTCAGTCTGCTGAACGTTCCTTCTTTAATATTGTGAAAAAGAACAGACACGGATTTCAACCTAGCCGTACCGCCGACGCCCGAAGAAACTTATTGTTCGAATGCAAATCAGCCGAGCCGAAAATTATCGACCAGATAATTAATAAATTTGGCCGCGTTCGTAATTGAATTAAAAAAACGGTAATAACAATATCCGGATTATTTCCATTCCCCTGTCAAATCGAGATGGCAAACTCGGCACCGGTCGTGACGGTTTTAGGCTTTTAAATTTATGCGAATAGCAGAAATTTAAAAGTGGCGTAAGGCGAGTAAATTCTATTTCGTAGAAATTGCTAATTTGCGTCGCCGAACCCATCTGCAAACAGCCGCGCCCACGCGGATTTTGCAGGCCGGGGGGAGCCGAATAAATTTCGCCGCCCCAGCGAGCGAAAAGCTATCGCCCACGATAGCGGTTTATTTGGGGGGCATAGCCCCGCACACCGTCGCAGCTAAGTCTCCGGCCAAAAGCCGGTAGCGTGGCGCGACCACCCGCTTTGAAGGCGTTTTCCCATTTTTTCGCTTGGCCGGAACGGACAAAAGAAAAAATAGGCGAAAAACGGCGTCTCAAAGGGGGTGGTCGCGCGTAGCGGGCGACGGTGTGCCGCCTTTGACCTTGGGGGTTTTGGCGCGGCGTCCAGTTGCGACATTACCCCCATGCGCCTGGCAATAAGGGCGTCCAGCCCGCATGAACTGGCGCACGCTGTTTCGTGCTGGGAAGCATGCTTTCCGACACATGGCCGCAGAGCGGTCACCTTCTTAGCCCCAGACGTTCGCCCCGCCTTTTCGCCCAACACCGTGGGGCGAATTGATGGGGCGATACGTTGGGGCGAGTCGCCGACAAAGGAGGCACCATGATGTTAAATAAGCTTGCCATTTCACTGTCGCCGATAGTAAATGGTGTGCTGTCCTTTATTGATGTTATGCAACAGCATCAATTGATGCTGGCGCTATTATCGGGACTGACCCTGCCGTTTTTCGCTTCAATGAAAATCGATGATCGGCAGAAAGCCCCATTATGGAAAAAGCTGATTATCACTTTTTCCCTGCTGTGTTTCCTGTTTGGCACAGTGGGCCCCTTACTTATTAGCGTTTTTAGGTGGCTTTATAACGATCGGATACTTACCCGCACTCCCATTCTGGACTGGTCAATATTAATTATATTTACCATGGCAGGGCTTATTCTCCATATTAGTCTACGCCGGATATTAACGCCTGAACTGGATAAAATAAAAAAACGACTCATCAAAAAGACCAGTCTTGAACGGGAATTACGCACCGATGTACGCACGGTAAAATCCCTGCTGCCGGAAACGCTGCATTATAACCCACTGGATTATATCAACCTAAATAAGGGTATTTTTATCGGGATAGACCGTGATGAAAAACCGATGTATCTCCCATTAAAAGACTGGCAAAGACAACATGCGGATATTATCGGCACCACCGGAGCCGGTAAAGGTGTAGCAGCCGGTATATTGCTTTACCAAAGTATCCTGGCGGGTGAAGGTGTATTTATTATGGACCCAAAGGATGATGAATGGGCGACGCATCTTTATCGCAAGGCCTGCGAGGATGCAGGCAAACCCTTTGCCTTAATTGACCTGCGAAAACCGCAATACCAATTAAATCTGATTGAAAATATTACGCCTGACGAACTAGAGGAATTGTTTGTTGCGGGATTCAGCTTGGCGGAAAAAGGTCAGGAATCCGATTTTTATCGTATCGACGACCGAAAAGCGGCACGTATGGCGGCACAATTTGTCAGCAGTCATCCCTCTTCTACTATCCGCGATATTTATAACGGCGAATATGTTCAAGGTATCGCGGAGGATATCAAAGCCTTTTTCGGCAAGATTGAAGAGCTGGCTTTGCTCAATGCCATCAACGCGCCGACAGGATTTTCACTCCAATCGGTTTTTGATGAAGGTGGCTGCTGCTATGTCATCGGCTCAATGCGCAATGGCAAGATTATCACCGCCCAGCGAATGCTGCTGGTGCGACTTTACCAATTAGCAGAAAGGCGCGACCGGGTAAAAGAAACGCCCCGCTCCATAGCCATCTTTCTGGACGAATTGAAATACCATCTGTCAAAACCGGCGTTGGAGGGGTTAGGTGCAGCACGGGATAAAGGCGTACATATCATCATGGCCCATCAGTCCGTCGCCGATCTGAAAGACTGCCCAGCGGATTTAAAAGGCGATGCAGTTGTCGGTGCAGTCGTTGAAAACGCTAAATTCAAGCTGGTATACCGCGTTATGGACCCGGATACAGCGGAATGGGTAGCGAGAATGTCTGGCACCATCTTAGTGGATGATGAAATCCGCAAAGCCAAAACTGATGCCGTACTGACGGAAACCATCGACGGTGAACGTACTATCAGACAGGCAGAGCGTTTCTTTATCGACAGCAATATGATCCTGAACCTGCCCGATTTTGTCAGCTTTATCTTTACGACGAGAACGCTTCCCTCTGCCTCACTGATTTCCCCCATCAAGGTACAAAAACACGAGCTGGAGATCTATTCCGTTTCTCCGGATATTGCCGCGTCGGCAGCACCGGCAAGAATCGCGCTGGACTTCGATGAGGAAGGAGCGACATCCGCTTCAACGACCAATGTCGCGGCAACCCGGCCCGATCTTTTCTTTGAAGGGGAAAGTAAATCAGCAAAACCGAGATCTGATGATGACGAAACACCGTCCTTGCTCAATTTTTAGGAGGCATAATGCTTATCGCAACACATAGCGAGCGCACCGCCCGCAACAGCGAAAAGATAAAAAAGCTGCTGAATTTCCTGAAGGAAGAAACCTACAGCGACTTTAAAACGCTGATGCTGTTGTTTGGCTTCAGGGATCACAAATCGCTATATACGCTGCTGACAAAAACTAAACGAATGGGGTTAATACAAAAGCATGTGTTTGAATCACGGACGATGAAAATGTCGTTGTGGGGCATAACCAGCGACGGACTGGCTATCGTTTTAACGCCGGACGATGACATTTTCCCGGCACGCTTTGAACCGTCAAAAATCACTGGCTGGACGCTGGAGCACCACCTTGATAATCAGGTGGCTCGGCTGATTCTGGAGAAAAAAGGTGCATCCGGATGGATAAACGGCGATCGAACAACGTTCCTCAGCCAGTATCAGGTCAAACACCGCCCAGATGGACTCATCACACTCCCTGACGGACAGGCCATCGCAGTAGAAACCGAGCGCCGCCTGAAAACCAAAGCCCGCTACCAGTCGATTATCGCCAGCCACTTACTGGCCCGGACGCAGAAACACTGGATTTACGTCTTTTATATCGTACCGGACCTACAGAAAAAACGGGCGCTTGAACTGCTGTTTGGCAGCATCAAACACGTCATCGTTAATCATCAACCTATCCCTCTGGAAGCACGTCACCGCAATGTTTTCCGTATTTATACTCTCGACGAGCTGCGACAACTGGAGCCGAGGCAATATTCATAAGCTGGATCTGGCGTTGCCAAATCTCATGGTCGGCTAAGAGCGATCTGCGGACATTGCTAACAACCTTTTGAGTGAACTAATAGGGGCTGGTCATAACGGGTATAGCGTTTTCCAAGTGCGCAAGGCTTTGCCATACAGAATGGAGCTAAGTTATTCATTAATCTCCTTAAATTCACAAAGTTAAATGCGGCCCTAAATACGCCACATATATCCGCTGATTTACTGCGTCAGCATAAAAATGTAGGCGGTAACCGTCAGGTAGTTTTACATGATTCTCGCAATAGACCTGCCGTCCATCATCTAACCAAAATATGCGCTCTTTCTTCTTTTTGGGAGCATTATTTACACTGTCCGATTCACCGCTAACTTCAGCTGCCAAACCCAAATCTCTTAAATACTCATGACGGTACTCTACATACTCACCTGAAAGCCATTTCTCACTAAACGACTCCAGCACATTTAGCGCATCTCGCGCCTTGAACAAGACATCTTGCCTAGCAGACCAACCTTGTAGACTTGTACCAATTTGATTTGACAATAAAGTGAGATGAGGAAACAAATCTGCTCTTTTCAGCCAGATATCCTTAGCGGAACTTAACAACGCATTACGACGTTGTTTGAGTTCATCACCATGCACACCCAAGCTCGCAGAATCACTCAGATTTAAAATCGTTTCATCCCTTTGATCTGGTATTGCATCAAGCTCGAAAACCCATACTTTAAAATGGCTATTTGTCCAAGCAGCCAAAGCCGTAAAACTGGCAAGAAAAGTTTCAAAATAAAACGCTGCTAATAGCACCGGTTTACCTGAATCTTCCCCTGGCAAGCCAACTTCTAATACATCACCAAAACGTTCAATATCCACGGTTTCAAAGAGAGGCTGTTTCGTTTCAAGAGACTTTAGAAATCGGCACCAATCCGCAAGTTCTGCTACTTTGCTTGCAGAGGCAAGCCAATTGCGCACAAAGTATCCGTTAGCCAGCTCCAGCCCCATTAGCGACTTGTCTTGATCTTCATCGACTAGCAAAATTTTCAGCCCAGCAGTTCGGCAAACCTTAAGAACAGTAAAGAAAGCCAATAGTCCTTCATCTGCATCCTCTTTGCTGGCAAATGGCAAAGAGTGATGGTTCAACACAATTCCATTATTCATAACAGATGATCCAACTCCTTATCCCATTGGTCAAAGAAGCCTTCCGGCCAGCAGTCTATTCGTCCCTCATCATCAATATTGGGGTACATGACTTCTGAGGCGTGAATGGAGTTATGAACATCTCGCTGCAAGAAAAAGACTTTGACATCGTCAGCTGCAACCACTTTCTGCTTCACCGCAACCCGTATACCGTTGAGAAAATGATCAGAATGAGATTCAACGATTAATTGCACGCCATTATTGGCAGCAATAGAACACAATTTACCCATCAAGGATTGCCCAGCGGGGTGCAAGTGTGATTCTGGGTTTTCAATAATCAGCAAATCACCTTTTGCCGCACTTAGTATACTGGTTACGACAGGTAACACATAACTTAATCCAAACCCCACATTCTGTGGTTTAAAGTCTTCGGTTGTGTCTTTCCCTTGGTTAAAAGAGTAACTAAGGCTCACCGAATTAAACTGAGGCTGCGCCACTGCTTTGATTTTTAACCCGGGCGTAATATCCGACATCCATGCTTCAATATTAGAAAGCAAAGTCCCTGAAACAGCCTTTTGATGGCGTAACGCTTCTATTTCCAAGTCTTTAGCGCCATTAACCGCGATAAAATGAACCGCAAATTCACCATGATGGCCAAGCGATTTTAAATCACGAATATGAAACTCAGACAACTGGTGATGACTTTGCGGACCTAACCTATCGGCACATAAATACTGAAAATTAGAGTTAAATAAGCTTAGCGATTCTGGATCACCCTCAATACCCGATTTACGCAGCGGCAGCAGATCTGAGTCATGTTGATAATCAAACTCAAACCGTGTTGGCTGTTCTTTCTCGAGCCATTTAATGGTAAAAATAATCTCTTCTTGTTCACTAAAACTAGAGAGCGCGTCTTTACCCGTACCGATATTGACATAATCACCATTTAACAGCAAACCCTTGGTTTTAAGGGTATTGCGTTCATAAGACTGCCTTAAAAGCAATAAGCTTTGCACAAGCGTTGATTTTCCCATGCCATTAAGGCCTGAGAATAGATTCAGATTACCCAGTGGAAAACTAGCATTTAACAAGGTTTTAAAGTTTTGGATATTAATAAACTCAATCATTAAGCATCTCTTTAATCAACGCGTTGATTTTTTCGTAGCGTATTTCCACATGCTCTTTTCGCTGAGTGGAATAGCTAATAACATTAATAAACTCGGCATCTTCCAATAACGTCTGTACCTTTTCTTGAAACTTGGGTTGATTATAAACCAAGCGGCTAAACTCGTTTTCAGTTAATTTCACCAACATAACCATCCAGACTTCAAATAGTGTTGCATTTTTTGACCGTCTTCTTGATGCAGGATTTTTTTCAAACCCCTTTTCTCCTAACAGCTGGTAACAACGCTCTATTGCAGTTGAATACCTAGCTTTAAACTCTGCACGGTAGACATCATCGCCTTTTTTGATGTCTTCCATGGCTTTATCTAAAAACGAGGAAATTTCCTTTTTGTTTTTAGGGTCTAAATAATCAAAGCGATGGAATGCCCAGAATCGCAATACCAGTTCCTGATCCTTCATACGTTTGGAAAGGTCACCTAGCATGGCTTTCGAGCATGCTGAATTGGCTAACTCTTCGAGCAATTCTCTGTCTCGTGGCTTAGCGAGCGCATTACGGATCTCTTGATTATTTAGAGTTAAGCCGCCTGTATTGATCCGGCGAAACACCGAATACTTAACATCCTCAGGCGTACCCGGCTTAATCATGTACACAGTAACAGGGCATTCTTCAATACGGCGCTGATATTGACGATGCAATTTATCGAAGGTTTTACCATTGAGGTCTGTTAAGAATTCCAGCCCATTGAGACGAAGCTTTTTATCTAACACAAACTTGCGAATCGTAGATAACCGCTGTAAACCATCCACAATTAGCCAATTATTTTCATCGGACGCATCAAAGTAGAAAGCCGGTAACGGGAACCGAATCAAAATGGATTCGATTAACCGGCTCATCTTGCGGTTATCCCATAACTCCGCATGACGCTGAAAATCGGTATTCATGTCGATCTCATTGTGCTGAATTCGCTTAATCAAGGCATCCAACGACTTCGGTTCAACGACGATATCAATATCGGTCGGGTTGAACGGGTGCATCACCTCATCAAGCAGTTCCGGCTCTTCATCTTCCGTACCTGGCGCAACCAATTCTTCATCAAGCTCGGTTTCTTGATAATCAACCATGTGCTTCCCCTTTTATTAATCGTGTCTTACCCGTAAGCAACTCTTGTATCATACCTTGTTTGATTTGGCGGATTCTACCTAGCTACTACCGCTTTTGGCACAGGGCTGCTGTTGCAGCCCTGACAACCTTAGACTTCGATCGATTCAGAGATCTCTAATGCATCATCGACTTCAATGCCCAGATAACGGACTGTGCTTTCCAGTTTCTTATGGCCCAACAGAAGTTGGATCACCCGGAGATTCTTGGTTTTCTTGTAGATTAGGTAAGGTTTTGTTCTTCTCATGGAATGTGTGCTGTAAAGCGAATCTTCGAGACCAAGCTTTTCTACCCATCCATGAAAAATTCGGTTGTATTGCCGGGTTGATATGGGCTGGTTAGTTCCGACTCGAGACCGAAACAAGAAGTCTTTACTATGCAAATTGCCAAGCTTTATCAATGCAGCAACAGCTTCTCTTGTCCCTTTGGTTATCTCAAATTGCACAGGGCTACCGGTTTTCTGTTGCAACACCGTAGCTCTGCTTGAAACAGAGCTACCATATGCAACATCAGATACTTTGAGTTTGACCAGATCACAGCCTCGTAGCTTACTGTCCAAGGCCATATTGAACAGAGCTAAATCGCGCGTTTTACCTTCTAGTTCAAGTCGGATTCGTATCCCCCAGATATGAGATATCTGAAGTGGTCTTTTTTGGCCGATGATACGGTCTTTGTTCCACGGTGACGTGTTCATACTCAAATCTCCTGCAATGTGGGAGATTTGAGTATGGTTGTCCCTAATGAGCGAACTGCGGACATCGACAATGCTCCCCACAACTAACGGAAGCATTACTAACATTACGATGTGTTCATTAGTGGGAGTAGGTTTGACTGTGGGCCAAACATTAATACAGGGGGACATTCTTGCTGCCATAACATCCATTTGCCTCAATGACGATCTAAAAGATGTTTTACGCGGAGCGAAACCTACGATTGGCAGAAACTTGATATAGCTCTACAAATGAGTGTTCTAGATTATTGCTCCGCAATAAAAACTTGAAGCATTAAAGCAAGAGAATAAAGTACTAATGCTGCAGAAGTTAGGTGGTAAGCACTGAAATTTGATGTTTTAAGTGGGGGGGGGACATGGAGTTGACAAAGGAATCTGCATATCAAGCGATTGCAGAGTTTTTTACTGAGAAGCCGTTTGTTTTATTTGGCACAGGAACTTCATGTGCACTTGATCTAAATTTTGGGATGCCAGCATTAGAGCGCCACCTTCGAGCCGAGTTGACCAGTGGTATGACGGATACCCAGGAACAACAATGGCAGCAAGTTATCTCTGCACTTGATGGGGGTAGCCATGATTTTGAATCTGCTATGGACTTCATCAAGGATGAGGCTCTGACCACTCGAATAGTCGAGCTAACTGCAAGCTTTGTTGCGCATCATGATAACATTCACGCCCATCAAATTATTTCAGGATTACGCGATTGGCCTGCTGGTTCACTACTGAAAAAGCTCGTTGAGACTCTGCCACAGGCCGATAAACAACTTCACGTCGCAACGCCTAATTACGATTTATTAGCTGAGTACGCCTTTATTCGACATAAGATTCCATATATTACGGGGTTTTATGGCGGCTTTCTTCAACGTTATGACTGGAGTGAAGCAAAAAAAGCAGTTCAATCTATTCATAAAGGCTTAGGCAAGCCGAGACAACCATCAAGAATCGTTGAATGTAAACATGTTCGACTACACAAACCACATGGTTCATTAAATACGTTTGAATGGGAAAATCACCTTATTGAGTGTAATAGCTGGATTCTCAACAAACCTGAAGGCGTTGTGCGAGCGATGATCACTCCTGGCACAGCCAAATATCAGCGATTGCATAAAGACAGGGCCCAGTTGGCTGAATATGATAATGCTGTTGGAAACCATACCTGTTTTCTGTTTTTAGGATTTGGCTTTAACGATTCCCAACTTGTAAATAACGCATTTAGACAAAAACTCGAACAAGATCAGTGCCGTGCGTTGGTTATTACTCGGGATTCAAACTCAAGAGTCGAGGAATGGTTAGATAAATGCCCAAATATGTGGCTTATCTGCAAACAGACAAATTCAGATAAAAGCAGAATCTACAATTCAAAGTTTGAAAACTGGCTGCATTTAGATGACAAGGAATTATGGCGTTTTGACGCTTTCGCTAACGAGTTTTTAGGGGGGTAATATGGCTCTTTTTACTTTAAATGACGACAGCTACATACTTGGCAATATTCGTGAGGTAGACACCAGAAAAGTAACCATACTTGTAAATAGTGACAAGGATCTGCGTAAGGCCAGAGTTGGACAACTTGTAACAGTGCAACTAAGCGGAGCAACAGAATGTTGGCTCATTGGCATGATTGATAAAGTAATCAAAGCAGTAGTTGCTCAGCCCCTTACCCAGGAAGTGCAAGAAGATGATGCGGACGAGATAGACGCATTTGAAGATAGTGTTATCAACACAGTCAAGATTACGTTAATGGGCGGGACCCGATGGGACGCAATTGAGCAAAAGTATAAGTTTTCAAGGTCTCTAGATCACGTCCCGGAAATCGACTCAACCTGTTACGTACTTAAAGACGCCCACCTCGAAGAATTCATGCGTGTGATTTCTGAATGTGGCGATGGAGAGCACTCACTGGAACTGGGCTCTTATAAGCTCAATGAAAATGCACGCGCTTATGTTGATGGCAATAAATTGTTCCAGCGGCATGCCGCTCTACTTGGTAGTACGGGAGCTGGTAAATCATGGACGGTTGCTTCGATTCTGGAAAGGAGCTCGAAACTGCCATCTTCAAACCTCGTTGTATTCGACTTGCACGGTGAGTACAAAGAACTTTCCTATGCCAAACAAATGAGAATACCAGGGCCGGATGAGGTTGATACAGATGATGACTCACTCCTCTTCCTACCTTATTGGTTGCTCAATTCGGAAGAGATTCAGTCATTATTCGTTGACCGAAGTGAGTTCAGTGCACATAACCAAGTTGTGGTTGTGCAAGATGCGATTACAGAGCAAAAGAAATCTTTCCTACTAGCGAATGAACGAACCGATCTGTTGCAGTCTTTTACACTTGACAGTCCAATTCCCTTTTCTCTCGATAATGTCATTGAAAAGTTAAGGTTTTTAAATGAAGAAAGGGTTCCGGGGGCGCAAGCTGGAAAGGAAAAAAATGGCCCTTTTAACGGTGAGTTTTCTAGATTGCTAGTCCGTATGGCTAGTCGCTTGCAAGATCGACGTTATGGATTTCTTTTCAATAGTCCGGAAAAATACAATCAGTACAGTTCGTTGAGTATGATTGCAGAAAAGCTGATGGGTTTTGGTATTCAAAAAAAGAGTATTAAAGTAATCGACTTCTCAGAAGTTCCGGCCGATATACTACCAGTAATCATTGGGTTGGTTGCCCGTATCATTTATCAAGTTCAATTCTGGACTGATCCGACAGATCGCAGACCAATTGCATTTGTCTGTGATGAAGCTCACCTATACTTGCCAAGAAAAGAAGGCAATCCAGTTGAACGCAGAGCCGTTGAAGCATTTGAAAAAATCGCTAAAGAGGGCCGGAAATATGGCGTTGCATTAATGATTGTAAGCCAAAGACCTTCAGATGTAAGTACCACTATTCTGAGTCAGTGTAACAACATTATTTCACTGCGTTTAACAAATGCGGATGACCAGGCAACTGTACGAAAATTACTGCCAGAAAGCTTAGAGAGCCTATTGGAGGCATTACCCATCATGGATGTCGGGGAAGCTATGGTTGTCGGTGACTCAGTACTTCTACCAAGCAGAATTAAAGTTGACCCTCCAACAGAAAAACCGTTAAGTGCAACAATAGATTTTTGGTCTCGTTGGCAGGAGAACGTTACCAATGCAGACTTTGTATTGGCTGTAGAAAACATGCGTCGACAAAATAGAACGAAGTTATAACCAGAAACAGCCCCTCAGGCGAGGGGCATAAGCAGGTCAGGTTTGTTCAACCTCGTTTTCGGATGGAGTTGTATCCCTAAAAAATAACAAACTATGATAGGTATCCTGCTACTCGTTGATTAATACATCGTGATATCAGCAATGTCCGCTCCTGGCACGCAGCGGACAAGCTAACCAAGCCGAGGTCCGCTGTGAGCGAAGAGCGGAAGTTCACTGTTGCAGGAAGCATTACAAACATTGCAGTGTGTTAATCAAGGAGGAGTGGGTCACCGGAGAAATATCAATTTGCTACAACAAAGAGATCGATCACTCGCGGTGGTTGCTTTAAATGTAATCTAAATCATGTGCCAGAAATCATCTAAAAGTAGATGATGTGTTTTTTGTGATATTTAAAATTTCTTACAGTTTTCGGTATGGAACTTCGGAACTATTTATATAGAGGCAGTAGTTTTGTTCATTCTGGCATTTTCGCACTTTTCGGGTAGTGATATCTGCGAACAATTTGAGTGAAGCTACTGATAGATCTTGATTTGCAATAGGGCCAACGGTGATGGACATAAGTGAAGAAGAGTTTATATCAAGTGCTATATATGGAATTAATAAATCGCCCTTGACTCTGAATTTTATGGCTGGGTCACTATTTTTGCATGCAATAACCAATCTGGTTTCACTTTCGCTATCAAAAGCAACATTCTTAAATGAAAGCGCATAAATTTCTATTAACTCCATAAGCCATAGAGACATAAGATTCATGTTTTCTCCCTTCCATTTCTTTAAAAGCTCAGGAATTATATTCTCTTTAACAATAGACATTGCGCATTGGAGAGCCTCATTGGTATTTCGGGTGTAATGGCATTTTAGACGATAAAAATCGTCTTCGCTTAGATTCGATGAAATGAAATCCTGTTCAAATGCTAGCATGAACATGCCATAACTACGCCATTGGCTTAATGAATCAGGCGTATCACTGAAAGATGCAACAAATAAATTTTCAACAGCTAATGGAGATTTAAAATCAGCTAGGCGAATATAGTTTTTAGTCTTATTAAAGTTCTCAATAAAATCGATGGGGCATTCAGGCGGATATTCTTCGTGTAATTCAACAGCCTTACGTAAGAATTCCAATCCAGTAATGAATTCTTGCTTATCATTAAGATAACGACACTCGGTGAACCAGACTGTGCCATTCTCAGCGATGGATTTAGCCGCTATCAAATCTGTATAGTGATATATCATGTCTGTTTTCCGTTTGTTTTAAACCCCAGAGGGGAAGATTTACTCATTGTGACTAGTATAAATTGCTGACTCACTAAGCAGATAGAACTTTCTTGACCTACCACCCGTTGATGAAGTTACCAACATCTGCTTCTGGCACAGGCCGTGTGAAAACCCTGACCAAAAAACTGAAGTATGGGCGTCTGCGTAGAATCTGAAATCAGTTGGCTGGTTAGCCAGAGTCAAAATTCATGTAGCAACACGATTTCAGCTCTGTTTTTGGTCGTTTCGGCAATCAAAACGTTTTCACACAGCTTGGGTAAGACGCCGACAGGCTGACGATCCGTTAGGTCTGCAAAGAGCGAGGAGCGGACAACAATGTCAGCTAGTGGTTAGACGTGATATATCATAGAGGAGATCACCTAGAATCGATGAAAAGGACTCTCCATCCACATTCACATTGATATTTTTATCATTGAAAATATATTGAAGCGTCACTGTGCAAAGAGCTTCAATTAACTGATCATTTCCGACGGGGTAACGTTCAGTATTATAATGAATGCGCTCATATGCATTTGGGTGAGTGTTTTGTGAAGAGTCCTTAGTGTTAACTTCCAAACTTTGTATACAAAGCACAGCCGCAACAATTCCAAGTGTGCGTTTCTTTAACTCAGGAGAAGAGTGAGGGATGCCGTCTAATATCCAATCAGTAGCATGCAAATCTGCTTGACGCTCTTCTTGAATCGAGAAGGCTGTAGTTACTAGAGGATGTTGCAAAACAACATGAGCTATTTCATGATGAATAATC
This sequence comes from Pectobacterium hainanensis, assembly GCF_046237015.1. Taxonomy (NCBI): domain Bacteria; kingdom Pseudomonadati; phylum Pseudomonadota; class Gammaproteobacteria; order Enterobacterales; family Pectobacteriaceae; genus Pectobacterium; species Pectobacterium hainanensis. Next base: position 13,357 of record NZ_JBJYIN010000025.1, on the reverse strand, counting down.
CAAGCAATTGCGCAAAGAAAAATTTCGGTAGCAACTTTCGAGTCTTCGCTTCCTTGAGAATGTGCTTCTGGCTTGGGCTCTTTTTCAGGCCATGTTTCTAAGCCTGTTGTTTGCAGGTTTATTTTTGCCCAAGCGAGCAGTTCATTAGAGCATCTAAGTCTATCATTTCCTGCTAAGTCAAAGTTTTCATCATTATTTTTCTGAGTCTTAGAGTATTCTTGCGTAAAAACCCAAAAAAAATGGGAAAAAGCCCAAAGATATTCAAGGGATGCTACTGGTAGAACTATCTTGTGATGTACATCTCCCTCGATTTTTGTGACTCGGATGTTAAAGTTAGGTTCGTTTACAAAGGAAATTATAATATTATTATCACCGATGAGTTTATTAAGGTCATGTTTTTTCTCTGGTGCAATATTGAATGGAGACGAATTAATTGCTGAGGAAAGATGACAAATGGGAGAACGCATTATTTTAACCTCTATATAATTAGCTTGTAATGTTTATGAAATGTATGATGAACGTTCAATATAGCATGTGTATTTATTCATTAAGATGAGTGTGGAGTCCGCTTCTGGTACGAAACGGACCACCTGACACACTGCAATGTCTGCGACGAGCGAGATGCGGAAGTTGGCAGTTGTTCTCACAACCGATGAAGGCATCACTTAAATTCCGGTGCCTTAATCAACGGGGAGCAGGTCATAAGTTTTCTCTCAGGATAAGTTTTGCCATCGAACGCAGGGAAAGAGCATATATCAGATACTAAAGAACTCAATTGCTTCTGCAATGTTATACATCATCTGCTTATCACCGCCTGATGCAAAAGGCCAGAAAGCATAGCATTACGTGTGTTAGCCGGTATGACGCAGGGGCTGAGTATTCCACGCGACTGCGGATATCCATCCCAGTGAACGCCGAGTTCTTTAGTGCCGCCGTTGTATTCGTTCTTATGGTCATAGTGACCATATATTAATACCATCCCATCGTCTTCATGGAATGATTTAATATTTTTCCAATACGAAATCATGTTCATTTTATTTCCTCTAGTCGTAATGAGTTAAGTTAGGCTACCATACCCTGATTGATATTAGTATTTATATTCTTGATGGCAGACCAATACATATTCTCGAAGCTATTATCCATTAATTTAATTATAATGACTTCGACATTAAATGCTTCAAGTAACCCTTTTTTCTCATCGCTAATATCATGGGTGTAAAAATATATTTTGTTATTTATTGTTGCCTCAGATGAAAAACGAGCGCGTTTGTTTAGCAACCACCAAATGTCAGTTTCGCTGTAGTCTAATGAAAAACCGATAATGTGGACATTGCTTGAGAAAAAGAGATCAACCCAGGAAGTGTGGCAAAACGAAGAGTCACTAATTTTGTCTAGCATGGACTTAACAGTAACGTCAGCACCATTAATCTTATGTGAGTACTTACCTTTAACATATGCATCGATTTTGCTCACTGAACCACAGTAATGATCCAACCCAAGCATGATGGATCTAGGGTTATCTATTTCACCGTGTATATTCCAGAGAAACTTTGTATCGTTCTCTGACTCGTACATCCTCTTTCTTCGCAGGCTGTAGATATCCTCAGAACTAAGTTTAACTGGTGAGATGTTAAGCGCCTTTTCGAGGGAGTAGTCGTAATTAGTAGTAAGATAATGCTCAATGGGCAATGATGCTAACGCCTTAAGAACCTCATTTGATCCCTGCTTGCGCAGTCCGTTAGCTATAACATTTTTTATTTCAAACTCATCATTTTTTTCGCTTGTATCTGGTGCATGTTTTTCCAGAAATATTCGTTCATACACCATAGTGTTTGGCAGTTGCCCACTCTCGAATTTGTTGATACCTTTTATATTATCCAGCAAATCACTCCAAGTGACGTTATTTTCAGAAAGTCTGTTTATTCCATTACCAAAAAAAATAGTGTTTTCCATATGCGCCATTTATTTTCAGCCAGTTAACTCTGTTATTAAATTTTATATTTTAAAAAATAATCTTGATCCACGATCATTGCTGTTCATTAGTATCGTGAAGAGCTCAAGTGCTCGTTCATAATCAATTTTATGTTTTCCGTGCGGTGTCGCCTCGATGAATTCCCGCATCTCCTGTGGAGAAAACGAGAAATTTTTCGGCAATTTAAGCATCCTCTTTACTGTGCCATCCGCGGAATTACACTGATCACAGATGAGTGTCTCAGGAAACCGAGGCACTCCTAGACTCATGTAGTCAACAGAATGGTCGTGGTGTTTGTGTAACGCTGCAACCCAGTCCATAAAAGCGTCCTGTGTGTTCGGGAATCTGAGGGTCCATCTCATGATCTGAAATTTGCTTCGTCCACACCCAGGGCAACTCCAGTCGTCTCCCGTTGCTTTCCATAGTCTATGGTAATGGAGTCCAGTATGGTTCCGGTAATCTTCGTATGAAGGTGTTTTGTTCATTATTATTTCACTGGTGCTCCACATTCACGGCACTTATGCGGTTGGGTTGCCATTCAGGATGGCTGGAACATCATTTTAATCTATAGGTCATAGCATGTCATCTGAGCACCGATATGACCGATCCGAATCAGTCTTAAATCATCATCCAGATTGGTCGTACACTGGATGGCGTCGTTAAAAACGGGCCTCTTCTCCATCAGGTGCAAACCCCAAGAACTTAAGTGACGGATGTTTCCGGGCAAGGATTTGTCAGAGATCAATAATTCGCATTCCACTAGCTAGGGGAAATTTTCACGCTCAGAGCGCATAGGGTACGGCAAGGGCATTTCTGCTGGTTTCACAGTGGTAAAACATCCAAACTATCACATCCGTATTGGGCATGCTTACAAAGGCAACTGCCTTTCGTGTTTCCGCCATGCCCATGCAAGAATCATGGTATTAATAATTATCACAACCGCAGATAGATGGCTATCAATCCATTTCGTTCACTGCGTAACGGACCTGTTATCAATTGATTAATACAGGCTGAGGTCAGCAACGTCCGCTCTTGGCACGGAGCGGACAGATAGTAAAGCCACCAAGCACCTTGAACAGCGTCGTCTGATGCTGCAATGGTGGGCTAATTTTCTGAATGCTAACAGCAACGGTCTGGTTAGGCTGTTTGACAGAATCAGAACGGTGGCAAGGAACGGTATTCCGGTTCCATTTAAGGCCAGATGTTTCTGTTCCGCACTATCGACGAACTTGAACAGGCTCCCGTCAGCCACGATTAAAGGCATGCCTGTTTAACAGCATAGAAAGAAACGTCAGAACCCGTCGATGAGGAAGTCTATGCAGCCTTTACCTGAGAACGGTACTGCGAAGCATCACAAAACGCCGCCCCCAGGGCCTGGACAGGGATACTTGCCAGCTCGTGGGTCATTACGGCGTATTCTTTGCCGTCCATCAGCCTGACGACGGGGACAAGGCGATCCGGTCGGCGGCCTGCCGGATACTTTTCAATAGGGAGCAATGGGATCACTATCCGACGATTCAATTGCCCAATAATATCGCTCGTGACATCGAGCAACAGCGGGTAAACGACGCTTTTCCCAGTATTACCGTATACGGTGAATTGCATGGTTAAAACGTCCTGTATTCATCACTGAAACAGCCGTTTTCATCATGAAAACGATTTAATGCGTCGATAGCCTCCCTGTTCTCTTCCTGCCATTTTTTCGCTTCATGACGGCGAAGCTCCGCATCCAAGGCGGTTGACAGAGTAGCACTCAGGTTAATCCCCGCTTCACACGCCCGGACCAGTAAGGCACGCTCCACCGTCATGGTCACGCTCTGCGTATTGCGCTGTTTCGCGGTCATGGTTTCTCTTCCGTATGAAATACGTGCACATTACACGGCATAATACACTTACCATAACACCAAAAACAGGTTCTGCTACCGTTGCAGTCCTGCAAACTTCACAGTCAGTCGTCATACCTGAGCCGTCGTTTACAGCAATCACCGATGTACAAACGTCGTTTACGGGATGCGCGGACTCTTTGCCGCCCGCACCCGCAGCCTGCGAATTTTCCGGGCATATTATGTCCAGAAAATTCGCAGGGAAATTTAAACATCTCTCACCTTCCCTGCCCCGCAATAAGCTTAAAGCCGCACTCCTTTGCGGCTTATCATCTCCGACTCAAATCTTATCCATCAGATAACGATGCGCTTTTGAGGCAGCGCTGGCCGCTTTGAAAACATAGCGCTTATCGTTTTTCAGCGCCTGGAGCCATGAGGCAATATAGCTTTCATGCTGCACCTCTCCAATAATCCCCAAATCCGCCATCAGAAAAGCACTTCCCAGCTCAGCCACTAATTCTTCCTCCGCATAATCTGCACTGCCAAATTTCCCTTTCATTTCACGGTTAAGTCGTTTTTTACCACCGCTCCAGTGAACCAGCTCATGCAAGCCAGTAGCGTAGAAATTAGCTGCATCTGAAAACAGATGGCGCTCCGGTAGCCAGACTTCATCAGTTGAGGGGCGGAAAAAGGCGTTTTGTCCTTTCTCAATGATGTTTGCGCCGCTCTTCTGGAACAGATTTTCAGCCTCCGGCAACGGGTCAAAGGTTGCTTCCGGGCTGACTGTTTCAGTTGTCAGAGACAAGCCGTCAATTTGTTCAACATTGAACACGTTGAAAGTTTTCAGCATCGGGATCTGGTCGATTTCGCCGTCTTTGTTTTCCTTCTCTAAGGTTGTATAGAAAATGGCTGTTGTGCCGTGTTCGCCTTTGCGAACCTGCCCGCCTACTGCCTGCGCCTGTTTGTAGGTCATCCAGCGTGGATCACCGAAGCCCTGTTCTGACGCACTGCACCACAACAGCATGATATTCATTCCGCTATACGCAATACCGGTTGCAAAGTTGGAAGGTAAACCAGACATGCCCGGCACTCGCTGCCACGGACACGTCCAGGGCTTCACGCCAGCTTCCAGCGCGGTGATGATGCTGTCGGTGACTGTCTGATAAATATCTGTTTTGGTTTTAGAAAATTTCGTTTTTGAGGAGCCTGACGGGTCCAGCGGGGATACGCTGGTCGCCGCTGAGGTGTTAGGGGCGCTAGTTTGGGTATGCAGGGAAATGGTCATGGTTTTTTCTCCGTCAGTGGTGTGATTTTCGTCTTCGTATCGCCTGACGGTTCGCTTTCCCGGCATCGTTCTGTACTGCAAGGGCGCAGAATGCGTGCCATTTACCCTTGCTGGACGGGTTGTGTTGGGAAACGATTAGCCGGAAGCTGATACGAGAACGGAAGTCACACGGAGAAAAAACTGACACTGCATAGTCGGGCGTAGCGCCCCTTAGGCCACAGCGGTGAAATGGGTTTGGGTTTGGGTTTGGGTTTGGGGTTTGGGCGAATGATTTTAGTTCTTCGTGATAAACGTAGATAAATGGTCATCAGTGCCGATTAAGACGGGAGCGTTTACGCCGCTAAGGTCTATTTCGCATCAACTCCATCGTGCAGATAGTCACTTAAAATGTCAGGGGTTATAATCCCAAAAGCCTATCTGAATCTAAGGATAAATTTCAATGTCAGACAGCTTGCTTGTTCGAGCCAGTAGGGATGGAGATCAATTTCACTATCTTTGGGCTGCCCGCCGAGCCCTCCGATTGTTAGACCCTAAAGCGTCTTTAACTGCAATTACCATTGAAGGCGCTTCGACAGCGGAAATGGGATCACAACCGTCGGTGGAGGAAGGCGAAGAGATCATTGATATTGCCGAATACTATGGCAGTAATGAGTTCGAGCAAGCGACTACTGTCAGATATATGCAATTGAAGCATTCAACATTACATGCTGAAACAGCATGGCCCCCTAGCGGATTACAGAAAACGATAGAAGGATTCGCTAAACGCTATAAAGAACTTTTGCAGCGATTTCCTACTGAATCCTTTCATACTAAGCTGGAATTATGGTTTGTCACTAACCGCCCAGTCAGTACTAGTTTCAGTGAAGCGATTACAGATATGGCAAATCAACACCTTCCTCGCCATCCAGACGATCTTGCTAAACTTAAAAAATTCACAGGTCTGGAAGATCAAGAGTTGGTGTCCTTTTGCCAAATGCTTCGCATTGAAGAACGACAGGATGGTTACTGGGAACAGCGAAATATTCTCCTGAGAGAATCTAACGGATATCTCCCTGATCTTGACACCCAAGCCCCGCTGAATCTAAAAGAACTTATTACCCGGAAGGCGTTATCAGAAAGTGCATCAGATCCAGCGATTACCAGAATGGATGTTTTACGTGCGTTAGGGGTAGACGAAACAGATCTATTCCCCGCACCTTGCCTGATAGAGAAAATTGAAAATGTGATACCTCGAATACAAGAGATTTCACTCGTCAAAAATATTGTTGAGTCTATGGACTCACCTATCATCGTTCATGCCGACGCAGGTGTCGGCAAATCAATTTTCTCAACCCGCATTCATCAACACTTGCCTGAGGGGTCAGTCAGTATTCTGTATGACTGCTTTGGTAATGGACAATATCGTAATGCTTCGGCCTATCGTCATCACCACCGAACCGCATTAGTGCAGATTGCCAATGAGATAGCCTCACATGGCCTATGTCATCCTTTAATTCCGAACACCAATACTGACATTTCTCACTATATGCGTGCATTTATGCATCGTATTTCTCAGGGAATTTCCACGCTTCGAGCGTCACACCCTGAGGCTATATTGTGCATTATTGTTGATGCCGCAGATAATGCACAAATGGCTGCAGACGAAATCAACGAGTCACGTTCATTTATAAGAGATTTACTCAGAGAGAATATTCCCGCAGGAGTTTGTATTGTTGCACTATGCAGACCACATAGGCAGAGCCTGCTTGATCCACGCCCCGGCACACCCAGCCTGACGTTACAACCTTTCGACCGTAACGAAACTGCCGCACACCTGCGTGGAATATTCCCGGATGCAAATGAGCAGGATGTGGATGAATTCCATAGGCTAAGCTCTCATAACCCCAGAGTTCAGGCATTGTCACTTTCGCGACGTTTATCACTGCCAGAAACATTGAGATTATTAGGTCCTAATCCCAAAACGGTGGAAGATACTATCGGAGAAGTACTCGAAGCCGCCATCGGCCAGTTGAAAGATGCTACTGGGCATACAGAACGTACGCAGATCGATTTTATTTGTGCAGCACTGGCTGTACTTCGCCCACTCATTCCCATCGCTATTTTGTCTGCCATCGCCGAAATTGATGAATCCGCAATAAAAAGTTTTGTGTTGGATCTTGGGCGGCCGTTAATCGTCAATGGGGATACTATCCAGTTCTTTGATGAACCCGCTGAAACTTGGTTTCAGGAACGATATCGCCCTAAAGAAAAAGAGCTTCGTCAGTTTATTGCCCGTCTGACGCCCTTAACAAAAAACAGTGCCTACGCTGCGTCAGTATTACCACCGTTAATGCTTGAGGCTGGGCAATTTTCGGAACTCGTCACTCTGGCAATGACATCACAAGGGTTGCCAGAAACGAGTCCTATCGAACGTCGTGATGTTGAATTTCAAAGACTGCAATTTGCCCTGAAAGCAGCCTTACGCCTTGAGAAGTATCAGGATGCTGCAATACTTGCGCTTAAAGCAGGTGGAGAAAGTGCTGGCGACAGCAGACAGCGAAAATTATTGCAGGATAATCTTGATCTGACTGCAAAATTTATGGACAACCACAGTGTCCAGGAGCTTATCTCACGTCGTGCCTTTTCTGATACTGGTTGGGTTGGATCACAAAACGTCTACAACTCTGCACTTTTATCGGAATTTCCTGAGCTCTCTGGTGACGCCCGTAGCCGACTGCGTATTGCTCTGGAATGGTTAGATAACTGGAGTTTATTAAACGATGATGAACGCAGCAGAGAAAACGTAACCGCTCAGGATATAGCTGTTATGGCTATCGCCTATCTCAATATTCATGGTGCAGATGAAGCGGCAAGAAGCCTTCGCCAATGGCGACCTCGGGAATTATCTTTCGATGCCGGCATAATCATTGCCAAACAACTACTGGATCATGGCCGTTATACAGAGCTGAACCAGTTAGCTATTGCGGCAGGAAATGATCTTGGATTAATTTTGGCTATTATATTGATTTCCAGAAAATTCCATTACCAATTACCTGAACAATCTATAAAGAGAGGCTACCGTTTATTAGCTAGCTCTCATCTGAAAATAAAAATCAGATACTCATTTGATAATCAGACAATAGCAGCAATAACCAGCATCATTGAAATGGCGCTACAGCTTAATGTCTGTAATGACAACGAAGCCATAACACTTTTAAACCGCTACTTACCCCAATTCGCTCCGAATTCCCTGTCCTCTGAACACAGTAAAGAACGTGTGCAATATATACGAATGTATGCGCTACGCGCCACATTAACTAATTCACCATTAAGTTTGAGTGATATTGCATCTGAAAAAGTCATTGAAGAGATAAACGCTCAAAGAAAGCATAGTGAATCACAGGGGCTTCGCGAACTAAAGAAATATAGTGGTGTGTTAATTCCTTGGTATAACTTATGGGCTAAAGCTCTTTTAGGGAAAGTATCCAAGGCTGAGTTAGATAATCAACTCGCTGATGCAAAAAAGTTATCAGCGGAAATAAAAGGGTATTCATACTCGGAACATTCCTCTAGTAGTGATGAAATAGCTAATATCTGGTTCGATATTTTATCTGAAGTCGGAGATATTAGCTGTGCTGATATCGAAGAAATCATTGCATGGTATCAACATAAAGACAATCGGGTCTTTACACCGACATTGCACAGATTTTCCCGTCTTTGCTCGCAGATAACTGGGCTTGAAAAATTTTCATTTATCTTCGCGCAACATGCACTATCTTTGTGGAAGGATAACCACACTGACGCACAAACCAAAGCTGAGAACTATATCGATATAGCTAGATCGCTTATTTTACTCGATAAGTCCGAAGCTCAAGAATATTTTAACCTCGCTATTGAGGTCACCAATAAACTCGGTGATGAAAATCTGGAACGATGGGGAGCATTACTTGATCTGGCGGAATACATTGCCGACAAAAACATAGCATCACCAGAAATTGCCTATAAATTTTCACGCTGTGCCGAAGTAACTCGAGAATATGTTGATCGTGATAAACATTTTGCATGGAATGATACGATCAAAGCGTTGTCTGAATTGTGCCCATCTTCCACTCTGACCATCATTAGCCGTTGGCGAGATCGTACGTTTGGCGATCACCGAAATATACTGGCGCTAACGATAGAACAACTAGTAAAGAAAAATAAAATCAATCCACTTGATGCAACAGCATTAATCCCTTTCCGGGAAGCGTGGGACGAAGATAAGTTGTTGATAGCTGCTTTACCTTTATGTAAAAATAATCAGGACAAACAAACGATTTTTCAATGGGTTTATAATTACATCAAATTCACCTCACCTCGTTCAGAAAAATTAGCACGAATTAAAACCATTGCTTTATACATCGGAATAGATCCTACTGCTCTTAACATATACATTTCAGCTGAAGATCAGTCCAGATCAGATTTGGAATCAACAAGCGACCACGCCACCGAAATTGACGAAAAATCTAAAGCAGCATGGGATAGAGTTTTCAGTATGTGTGATTTATCTACATCCCAAGGGATTTCTATCGCATACCAGAATTTCAGTTGTGAACCTGACTTATATTCAACGATGTTGTTCATTCAAGAGGCAATAACTCGTATTAATTTTGGCAAAGAAAAAGACTTTATTATCGCTTTTGGTAACTTATCTGAGATCAGCCTTTATAGTTTCACTACTTTTCTTGAATCCATCCCTATGGAATGGACATCCCGGTTAAGCATAAAAACAGCTATTGCTTCAGTAGCCAAGAGTTACTGCCAGCGGTTCGGTATGCTTATCAGAAAGTATCGCTACTACGAAGTATTCCCTTTCAAGCTTGCCAGCGAACTATCCGGACTCAATGAAGAAGAGTTAATCAGTATTGTTCTAAATGCGACATCTCAATCACCAGAACCATCAGATTCACGACAGTTGTTTGGCCTTGTCGGGCTATTGGTTGATAGATTGACCCCAGAAGAAGCATTAAATGTTCTGTCTTATGGACTGGACTTATTCAATGAAGTATTGAAAGAGGAAGATGGTGATGGCCCATGGGGACCTACATTAATTCCCCCAACTCAGATAGAGGATTCTCTTGCGGGGTATATATGGGCCAGGCTAGCGTCGCCAGAATCAACCGTTCGCTGGGAAGCCGCTCATGCAGTTCTTATGCTTTGTAGACTAGAACGTTCCGAAGTGCTTCAAGGAATATTTCAACATGCAGAAAATTGCTCGACGCAGCCTTTTTGCGATCGCAATCTTCCTTTCTATACCCTTCACGCTCAATTATGGTTATTAATTGCTGTTGCACGTGCCGCACAAGATGACGGAAAAGCATTGATACCCTATACCGATTATTTTTATCGCTACGCCAAAAGTGAACAGCCACATGTATTAATACGTCTTTTTGCCGCCAGAACCCTGCTCGCACTTAGTGAAGCCAAGTTGATATCTATAACCAATCAAGAAAGGGACAAACTTTGCAACATAAACCAGTCAACATATGACTCTACAGTGGGCCAATCTGAAAGCCTAATAGGCGAAGATTCGTACACTTTTGGTATCGATTTTGGCCCATATTGGCTGGAACCTTTAGGCCGCTGTTTTGGAGTATCTCAAAAAAAGCTTGAACCTGAAATGTTACGTATTATTCGCAATGACTTTGGTTTCAAAGGAAGCCGTAACTGGAAAGAAGATGAGCGTAGTAAACGACGCTACTATCAAGACAGAGATAATCATCACAGCCATGGTTCCTATCCACGTGTTGATGATTACCATTTTTATCTCTCCTATCATGCAATGTTCATGTGCGCTGGAAAGCTACTAGCGACCAAACCTCTGGTTGATAGTCGTTACGACGAAGTAGAAGATGTTTTTCAGGACTGGCTCAAAAGACATGATATTTCACGCCGCGATGGCCGTTGGCTCGTTGATCGGCGAGATCCGCAACCCGAGATCAGACCAAGCTGGATTAATGATACTTCTGGTAATCTCAATGAATGGCTGGGATCTATTTCAGAAAACATTTTTGACAAAGCATTAAGTCCCGCAGCTGGATTGCTGACCGTATGGGGGCACTGGTCAGAGAATCGTACTGATCGAAGAGAATCAGTTTCCGTTTATACGGCCTTAGTTTCACCTGAAAGATCATTCTCTTTACTCCGGGCACTACAAACTGCCGAAAATGTATATGACTATAAAATTCCCAGTGCTGGTGAGGATATGGAAATTGATCATATGTCCTATCAATTAAAGGGATGGATTAAAGACATCAGTGAATATAAAGGCATTGATAAACACGACCCATGGGCTGGTGATGTGACATTCCCGTTACCTAAGCCAGCGCCGTTTATCGTTGAAGCCATGAAATTAACTACGGATAAAGACCAGCGAGTATGGCATACCACTCATAGCACCGAACCAGAAATGATCTCCAGTATCTGGGGTAACCTAGCAGAAAAAAATGAAGACGAAAAACCAAATGGTCATAAACTTTGCGCCTCTGTAGATTTTATCAAAAACGTGCTAACTACATTAAACATGGATCTCATTATAGAGGTTGATGTAAATCGCTACTCGCGGAGTGACAGATATGGGCGGAGTAATGAAAATGAGCTCGAGAATATCCCCTCAAGTACCAGAATCTTCCTCGTTAAACATGACGGAACCTTCCGAACGCTACACGGCAATTATACAACTGGGGAAAAAGCTGGTTGAAGAACTTGAGTTAAACAATTCTGTTGATACGTTAGGCCGTTGGATGGCTCACCATATTGCAGAACTGATTTACGACGCAGAAAATACCAAGAATGAAACTATGCGCATCGCGAAACAGCTGGAGATCAGGGACTCTGTTTGGGCCTTCTGGGCTAAGCGCTACGAATTATCATTTGGCAATAAACCATTTAAAGAGCTAGAACCCATCCTAAGGGCTTTAGAAAGTCTTGATCCTGAAAACCAACAGCCGAGATATTTTTTTCCCAACCTAGGGCTCACGAATAGAGAAAAGGAATCTACGGAAACTCAGAAATGGTTAAAAGTGGCCGAATATATCGATTCGTCTTCAAAAATCCTGATTGATTATTGCCTTTCTTTAGCCGCAGAAAATTCTATTGATAAATCTCAAGAATGGGTGGAACTGGCACAAAAAGCTGGATTAGACGACGACATTGATCTAATTGAATTTCGTATTTTTCAATTACGTGGTAACCCAGCAAACACAACTCATCCCAGCAGGGCGCAACGGCGAGTTCTGGAAAAACGACAAAAAAATCTTGCCGCATTTCTTTCATTGGCCACTCAGTTAGACGAACAACTCAAATCACAACTTGAGGCCCTACCAGTAATTGAAGATGAGCCAGAAAAAGACGGTGACGATGTTTAAGATGACACATTTCTAGTATTCATGCCAATTAAGCAAGCATATTACGCTCTAGCCCAAAACGTTGTGATCTCCCTTAACATTTAGTAAAAGGAGTTATTATGTCAGTATCCAGAATTTTGATAGAGAACAACGGTTCAAATCAGAACAATATAAAGCTCGCCATAAGCAAAACCTATCATCTATGCAAAGATGCAGGACTGCAGCGAATCACATTGTTGTTCCCTGCAAAAGGAACATTTTCTCACTCTGATATTGCAACATTTCTCGGCGAGCTAGCAGTAAAAGCTTTACTAAAAGAGCAAGGATTCAGAACAACAGAAGAAGAGATCAGACAGTTCGCAGTCAATAACGGCTGGGAACCCGTTAGAGCGAAAGAGTTAGCTAGTTTTGCAAAGAAATATATAGGGTAGTTAGTAAAGATTAAAAAGCTAACTCGTTGTATGTTCAGTCCGAGCTAAATTGGTGGTCATTCTGGTGGTCTTGACAGAAAGAGAATTCAGGTTTAGCTTAATTATTAGCCAGTTACTGGCAAAGGCGATCCCAGTCAGAGGAGCCATTTTAAAGGATGTAGACGTCTACGGGCGTCTGCATTTTCCTTTGATATCAATTATCTGCCCCTCTTTTCTTGTCTACTAACGTCCACTGAAAAGTACCCACATCCACCTATTTTGATGGTAGATTTGTTGGTAGCTCTGGTTAGATTTTCCTTATACCAACAAAAAGGAAAGAGAACCTATGTCCCTCACTGATACCAAAGTAAAGAATGCTAAGCCCCTGGATAAGGAATACAAGCTTACAGATGGTTTTGGTATGCACTTGCTTGTTCATCCCAATGGCTCTGTAGTCCCTCCGGTTTTTAGTACCACCGCCAATGAGGATCTCCGGCCACTTT
>NZ_JBJYIN010000030.1:0-24147 GCF_046237015.1 Pectobacterium hainanensis | reverse complement strand
GGTGTAGGTGTAGGTGTAGGTGTAGGTGTAGGTGTAGGTGTAGGTGTAGGTGTAGCGTTTTCTAATATGTCTTTTCGTTTTTTTAGCATAACTGATACGAACCAGCGCCAGAAAAAAAATAAGAAACCTACAGAGAAGATTGGTGCGAAAACCATCCTTACTGATGGGCTGACATTTTTATCAGCCCAAAATCCTACAGCCCCAACAAATAGAATGAGTAGAGCTCCAGACTTAAGGAAAAATTTTAATAGTTTGATTAATACATTCATGTCTGAATTCCATATCAGATAGAAATAGTCATAATAACGCGCCCTAATACGTTGATATCTTCCAACGCACAATCGAACGCCATACCAATGCCACTAACCCGCGCCTTGCGAACAGGGATGCGCGTTAACGTGCGAATACTTGTTTTTTCTTCAATCTCTACCAGCCATTCGCCGTCATAAACATCGGCAAATTTCTTATCGACTAGATACTGCATTTTTTCATCAATCACACAGAACGGATCTTCAGGTAGCTGAACGCCAGGCAAAAACAACGCTTTATCAAACATCACATAGCCGGAATCATAAAGCTGCCCGTCAACGAGTTTCTTGTGTGGAAATTTAAATATATCCAGTGATTCATCATCAAACTTCTTACCCTTGCCAGTAGCCAGCCATTCCAGTGACACGCCAGTTTCTGCCATGCAGCGAATCACTACATCCGAAGGGAAAAAGTCACGTTTGTAACGGTTTGCCAAGCTGCTGCTGGCTATACCGAGGTGATCGGCAAGAGCTAGTTTTGTGTTGAAACCATACGCATCAATGATGCGATCCAACACGGCTGTGCCGCCTTTGGTGAAATCAATTTGTAGGTTCACGAAAGTTTAACCTTGATTTTTAGCTTTGAGTGAGTTTAAACTCGCTCCTGAGTTAGCTTTATGCCCAATAATGCCCAATATTGGATGCCTTAATAACCTGCGGAGTTTGCCTTATGCGGCCAAACATTACAATTGTTATACCTGAGCCATACCTTCCGTTAGATGAGTATTGCCGCCGTACTGGCACGGAACTGAAGACGGCCAGAAACCTTATCAAATACGGCAAGTTGCCAATCAAACCCAAAGGTAAACAGTCCCGTGGGTTGGTTGAAGTCAACATGGCCGCACTAACCGTTCAAGCATTAAGCGAAAGCAACATTTCGCTTGAAGCGAATCCATCCTAATTTTTGAGGCAGGGATAGCTATGTTTGATTATCAGATTGCTAAACACCCGCACTTTGATGCCGCTTGCCGAGCGTTCGCGCTGGCGCACAACCTTGAGGATGTTGCCGCTGCGATAGGGGTTCGTTCGCAGGTGCTGCGTAACAAGCTGAACCCAGAACAGCCGCACCGGTTAACGTGCTGTGAACTGCTGGCCATTACTGACTACACGGAAGATGCCACGTTATTGGATGGCCTGCTGGCGCAAATCAACTGCTTGCCGTCTGTGCCACGCAATGAGGCAAAGTCACACAATGTGCCGATGTTCGCACTGAGCGCCACGGCTGATGTGGGCGCGATCGCTGGGGAAGCGGTATCAAATGCCCCAATGTCTCAGGCGCGTAAAAACGCCATTCTCCATCGGGCAAACAGCGCGATCCGCAACCTGTCGCTGATTGTGCTTTCTGTCGAAGCCCGATTCCAATCAACCCCGATGATGGCCGCAGCCGTGGACGTACTAAATTCATGCGCTGTACCGGGATTAGCGTGAGGAAACATCTATGATTTCTATCGCTCGTTTACTTAAAACTCAGTCTCCATCGCCAACATTGGCGAATCAAGGAAAAGGCTGGTTTGAACTGCCAAATGGGAAACGCTGCCAACCTAAACCGAATCAGGTTTATTTCGCACCGTGGAGCCATAAGCCGTATATCCCTGAACCGAAACGCCGTTCATTGGGGCGTAGGTTAATGGCATTAGGGGGTAAAAATGCTTCATGCAAATGAAATGTTGGAGTTGCCAGCACAACTAAAATCACTGCGTCGCATGATTTCAGGAACGGATAACCCCGCGCAATTGTTTTGGGAATCAGCTTCCCAGCGTGAACGTGAAGATCTGATTTTCTACTGCCGCCCAAAATTGGGGAAAAGTCATGTTCCCTATAACTGGGCTGATTTTGACGTTAATCAGCGCCGTGTGTTGTGGAATGGTGTCTTAAGACTGCGCCACATGTATGAGAAAACCGCCGCGTTTCAGCCTGGGCATTTTGGTCGTAGCGTGTTTGTTATCAACCGTTCCGAACCAGAAACGGAACAAAAAGAAAACCAACCCATTAATTAACCCGTAATACGCCTTTCTTTTTTACAGCCTCTATCGGTTGGGGATTCGTATTACCTAAAAATAGGAAATCACAATGAGAAACGTACAAACACGCCGCACAAATATGGTTGCTGAAAATGGCGGACTGCTGGAGTTGATGAGAAATGCACGGCTGGATGAAAAGAAAAACCAGCATTTGGCATTTTCTATGCGCCTTTCTGCGTTGACTGTTCATTTCCAACAAAAAGGGTATTCAGCCGTAGAAATTATCGAATTGCTGCGCAAAGAAGCGGAACGGTTTGAACATTCGGCGCAGGAATTGGCGATATGAACCGCCCGTTTATCAAATGGGCGGGGGGTAAAACCCGCGTCCTACCTGATTTACTCCTGCATCTGCCAAAAGGCGAGCGCCTGTTTGAGCCGTTTGTCGGCGGCGCATCGGTATTCCTGAATACCGACTATCCCCGCTATGTGCTGGCTGATATCAACGCCGATCTTATTAATACGTACCAGATGGCTAAGGATCACACTCAGACATTTATCAGTGTAGCTAAGGCGTTATTTGAAGGCGGTAATGGCAGGAGCGAGTTTTATCTCAACCGAAACATGTTCAACGCCATATCAGACGATGAACATATGTTAAAGGCCGCTTTATTCCTATACCTAAATCGCCATTGCTATAACGGCATTTGTCGTTACAACAACGCAGGTTTTTTAAATGTCCCGTTTGGGGACTATAAGAAACCGTATTTTCCCGAAGCGGAGATAAGGCTTTTTGCTGAGAAGGCTAATGACACAAAAGCCGTTTTTGTCGTGGCAGATTTCCGCAAGACCCTAACAACGAAAGCGATAAACGAGAGTAGCGTTATCTATTGCGATCCGCCGTATTTGCCCGCCAGTGACACGGCCAATTTCACGCAATACCACCATGCCGCATTTACTCACGAACATCACCGCCAATTAGCTAAGTACTTAAAACACGTTCGTTATGAAACTGACGCGGCGATAGTTATTTCAAATAGCGATACGCCAGCAACACGTGAGATTTATCAGGGTTTTGAGTTTCATGAAATCGCCGTTCAGCGATCTATCAGTTCTAACGCCATAACTCGCGGTGCAGCCAAAGAAGTGATCGGCGTGTTGACGGCCAATCGTCGGGAGTCATTGCCGCCGCTTAATAGTTCAACGCTGCGCGGCCTGAGTACCGGTTTCAAAGGTGAGTTGCGGGGGGCGGGTTTATGACTGTCGATCCCCGCTGTTTTTCTGCCGATACCATCAACATTAATTCAGTATCTGGCGGTAAAGATTCTCTGGCGCAATGGCTGTTGGCGATTGAGGCGGGCGTACCAACCATACGTGCCTTTGCTGACACAGGCCATGAACACCCGCAAACAATGGAATATCTGGATTATCTGGAATCCAAACTGGGGGAAATACGCAGAGTTAAGGCGTCGTTTGATGACCGTATAGCAGGAAAGCGCAAGTTTATTGCTGAGCGCTGGCCTGTCACGCTGGTAACTGAATGCGGTTTGACTGATGCACAGGCCGCCGCAACGGTTGCCAGTGCGCTTGATGTTCTCCATCCTACTGGCATTCCTTTTCTGGATTTGTGTATGTGGAAAGGCCGTTTTCCTTCCACCAAAGTACGGTTTTGTACTTTTGAGCTAAAGCACGCGCCTATCCGTGACCAGATCGTCATGCCGCTCTTGGATGAATATGACGAGGTTATCAGTTGGCAGGGTGTACGGGCGGAAGAGTCTCCCTACCGTGCCTTGTTGCCAGAATGGGAAGAAGACGCCGACCACACGCCGGGATTACATGTTTACCGCCCGATACTGACATGGACTCATGCCGATGTGTTTGCATTAGCACGTCGCCACGGTATTAAACCCAATCCACTCTATCAGAAGGGATGTAGCCGCGTAGGCTGTATGCCATGCATCCATGCGAGAAAATCTGAGTTAGCGGAAATATTCAGCCGCTGGCCGGAAGAAGTGGCGCGTGTGGCTGAATGGGAACGGCTGGTCGCAGCTTGTTCTCGCCGTGGTAACAGCACGTTCTTTCCTTCAACTCAAGACCCACGTAAGGCCGAACGCCGTATTGAGTTCGTCAGCCTTGAATCCCACGGTATTGACACCTATAGAGACTGGGCGTTGACCTCTCGCGGCGGCAATCAGTTTGATCTGTTTGCTGGCATGAATGACAAGGCCGTATGTAGCAGTGTTTATGCTGGGGTTTGCGAGTAATGCAGCAAACCGCAGAACACAACGGAGATTATCACGCTGCCCTTAACTGGCAGCGTGAGCAGTTCGCGCCAGGTGTGCCGGATGGGGTGGGCTATGTTGAGCGCATCCTCTGGCATCTGGATAAAACCGATCATGACTTCCGGCATCCCTATTTTGCCGACCTGCCGGATTACCTGGCTAAATACTTTGGCCAGCGCTACGAAACCCTCTTTAAATCTGATGAACATAAAGGCCGTCGCCGTGCCAATACGTTTTTACGCCGAACATTGGGTGAAAGCGTTTTGCCACGTCTGCGCAAAGTACTGCCGCGCTATCAGACTGAGTTCCTGTCTGCCGGTGATATTCCATTTCCGTTCTCTGACGATTTGGAAAGGCTACCCACTTATGACCGTGATGATATTCGTCGCTTGTCCGTTCAACTTGCGGATTTTATGGCAGCCAGCTTTAGAGATTATACCGAGCGTGGCATACAGAACGCCGCAGATCTGGATATGCGTAGCATCACGTTGCTGGCGTTCCGGCATTTGGGGCGCTTAACGCTACAGGCTGGCACGCAGCCGCCATACTGGGCTCAATTCACTAAAGGCCGTCGCGAGTTGCCTACACACAGCGCTGAATCTGGCCTGCTGCGCATGATGTCGCCTGAATGGTGGCGTGTGCGCATCAAGCACCGCCGCGATCTGCAACGTGAGCATATGGCCATTGCGGTAGGGCAGGTGCAAAAGGTGGCATCTGCGTATGTTTCCCGCAGCACGATGGGTGAGTGGATCGCGCAGAAAAAGCGTAATCGTGAGTTTTTTAAAGCCTTCGATCTCGAAAACCCCGAAACGGGCGAACGGGTATCAATGAATGACATGGTAAATGGCAGTAATGCCAATCCAGCAATAAGGAGATGTGAGCTTATGGTTCGTATGCGTGGCTTTGAAGATTTGGCTACTGAGATGGGCTGTGCGGGGGAGTTCTACACTATCACCGCACCGTCGAAGTATCACTCCGCACATATCGGTGGGGGATTTGTTAAGCAATGGAACGGTGCCAGCCCGCGAGATACGCAAAAGTACCTATGCCGCGTATGGGCGAAAATTCGCGCGGCCTTGTCGCGTGAGGGTATCAGTGTGTTCGGTTTTCGCGTTGTTGAGCCGCATCACGATGCAACTCCGCATTGGCATGTACTGCTGTTTATGCCACTGGAACACGTCGAGCAGGTGCGTGACATTATGTGTTACTACGCCCGTTATGAGGACTCCACTGAACTACAAAGCCAGGAGGCGCTAGAGGCGCGTTTTTACGCCGAGCCGATAGATGAATCTAAAGGCAGTGCGACGGGCTACATCGCCAAATATATTTCAAAAAATATTGATGGATTTGCGCTGGATGGTGAAACCGATGAGGAAACCGGCGAAAGCTTGAAAGACATGTCAAAGGCCGTGTCCGCCTGGGCGTCGCGCTGGCGTATCCGTCAGTTTCAGCAGATCGGCGGTGCGCCGGTAACGGTCTATCGGGAACTGCGCCGCCTGCGAGATATCCAGTTGGATGATGCCCGTATGGATGCTGTGCTGGCTGCGGCTGACTTAGGAGATTGGGCAGCGTACACACAGGCACAGGGTGGCGCGTTGGTATCACGCGATAATCTGGTTGTGCGGCTGGCGTATGAAATTACCGAGCAGGGCAATCAGTACGCGGAAGATGTGCAGCGCGTACAGGGCGTTTATTCTCCGTTGCTGGGTGCTGCATCCGAGGTCGTTACACGTCTGGTTAAGTGGAATATCGTCCCTAAGTTGGCCGAAGCGTCAGCGGAGGCGGGTTTACCTGGCGGCTCCGCCGCCCCTAGGAGTTCTGTCAATAACTGTACGCAAGGGAACCGGCGACGATTATCCGAGTTGTTAAAAGGGCGTGGGTTTAGTGGAAATAATGAACAGGTCAGCATCTTATTACGTGGTGGCAATCTGGCGATAGAGGGAGATCGCCTACTACGCATGGTCAATGGGCAGTTGAATGAGGTTGAAAAATCGACGGATAACGAGCTTTGGCCTGGGTGGAATTGGGCTGAGAATTAAACACGTTAAAAAACAGTGGTCTTATACAGTATTAATTTATAAACACTTTGATATACTGGTTTTATATACAGTAGTTCGGGGGTTAAAATGGACTTGTTAGAAGAATCTAAAGTATTAGAGCGTATTGAGTTATTGGCAAAATTTGTGTGTGTTGATGAAAGCAGTACAGAGGAACTTCAGGTAGCGCTGATTTGGATTGGAGAAATGGTGGAGCAGATAAGAGGCGATATTGCTTTACGGAATGAAAAAACCACCGAATCACGGTGGTTTTGAGTTATGCGGCGGGTGTTCTTAGTAAATCTAACGCCATTTGTCTTTGCTGTGGGGAGAGATTCTCAATTACCGTCTGTAACAGTCTATCCCCTGTTTTGGCGCTGGGACTGAGCGTATGTGAAAACGTTAAATTCATAACAAATGTGTGGCCACACTCAACGTCTGAACATGCGCAGTAAATATCTGCAATTTTGCGGTGTTTGCGGTTGGTCTTCCTGATAACAGCTTTGGATCCGCATTCGGGACATTCAATTTTTAAAATGCGCATGTTTCTGTTCTCTGATGAGTGAAATTGCCCAAATTTTAGCATTTTTCGCTTCATGCATCACCCGGCTTTGTTGTGTCATCATTGAAAATCAGATGCAAGTGGGGCGGAATTTCCTGATCGGCGCTAATAGTGTCGCAAAAGCGACGTTGTATCGGGATCACTTCATCTTTTCGATAAGTGGTGCGGGCTTTATCAGGATCACCCAACCCAGCGGCGTTTTGCGGGATAATGCCGCACAGGCCAGCCGGGAAGCGGTGAGCGTTCAGCACATCCTGGGCGCTGATATTTTTCACGTTGGCAAACTCATCTTTGGCGCTGATGTCGCCCATCTGGATAAACTGAACCCCCTCTTTATCCCCGTTAGGGATGTTCACCAGGATCGTGGAGAAGTTGCCGATCCCCTTGCTGTTAGCTAATTGTTGCTCGATTTCCTCTTCAATCTCATCCGTCATATTCGGGTCACTGGTATAGAGAATGCCGCCCGTATGCGCCCCGTTGTGGTAGTAGCGACGGCGAAAAATCACAGCTTCACTGTTTAACAAGGCAGAATGAATACCGCCGATATAGTCAGGCAGGCCGTAATATTCCTGCTGTGGGTCGTACATCTTGATAAAAATGATATCGTCAGACGGATAAACCAACGGTTCACCGTCTTGCAATACCACGAATTCACCCGTTTTACGGCGACGAATATAGAGCGATGGCAGCGGCACCAGGTCAACAACGGCACCCCATCCATTACGCACTTTCAGGATCGCAACATCACCAAACGTGAGATAGTCGAACGCTGCCGCGCCGATCTCGTCGTGCGTCAGTCCGCCGCGCTGGTAATCTGAAATCACCATGTTGCGGCGGGCATAGACAATGCCACCGTGCTGGCCGTTCAGGTTGATAAGCTGCGCCAGGGCGAGGCGGTCTATTGGCAGCGTGTAATGGTCGAAATTATTGTCATACCAGATATCCCGGTAATCTGTGCCGGTAGTTAATACTGGTTCGGGCTTGCCAAAGGTGATAATACTCATTTTCTTCTGCGGGGCGTTTTTGGCTTCCTGTCCGCGTCGCGGTGATTTCCGTTTCATGCTGCTTTTTTTAGTCTCCATCGTGATTGTGGTTTGTTCTCATAGTTCAGCGGTTCATTGTCCAGCGCGTGCATAATCGCAAAGGCGGCTTCTGCATGGCCGGTTTCCGCGCTGCGGTCAGCGACAAACGTCATCGCGTTGCCGCTGGCGGTGGTCGTTTTTCTGATGGCCATAAAGGACGCGGCGATCGCTTTCTCATCCTGATCCCATTCAATACGCTTGCTTTCCACCACGTCAGCGGCTTTCATGACTAGGCGGTTTTTGGTTTCCACGCCGTAGCGAATGGCTTTGGCCTGGCGCATGGCGAAATGCTGTATGTTTTCAAATACGCCAATGCCGAGTCCGGTGATATCGATGCCGATGTAGGTGAAGTGGTATTGCTGGAACAATTTTTTAATCTGGTTGGCCTGATAGCGAAAATTCATCCCCTGCCAGTTGATTACCCGCAGTACGCGGAATTTTTCACCCTCATAAATCGGCGGGGCGAGAATCACGAACGTGGACAGGTCACCGGAACGGGCGGGATCGTAGCCGCCCCAGACTTCACGATTGCCAAACGGGCGCGGGGATTTCGGGTCATGGTCTTGCCAGATGTCGGGATCGATGCCGCAGCGTTCCAGGTCGTCAAAGCTAAATACCGCGTCTTTACTGTCAACAAACACGCACATATACAGCATGTTGAACGTGTCCACGTTGTAGCGGTTGCGCAGCTTGTCGAGGCTGGCCAGATTGAAGCCGCCCGCGATCGCATCTTCCATCGTGATGACGTAGCGCCATTGGCCATCCGGACACAGTCGCCCACCATCACGCAGTTCGTCAAAGCCAGGAAACTTAACCGCCGCCCGTTTCTTGTTGCCGCGCTTCCACTCTTCACCTGTCCAGAACGGGTACGCCTGGTGCGTTTTGGCGCTGGGCGTCGAAAAATAGGTGGTGCGCCATTTGTCATGGGTGGCCATGGCGCTGGCCACTTCATTTAGACGGGCAAAATTCGGCACCCAAAAATATTCATCACAGTACAGATGCCCACTGTATGACTGTGCGGTGTTTTTGTTGGTTGACAGAAAGCGCAGCTCTGCGCCATTGGATAATCGGATCGGGTTGCCGGTCAGCGTGATGCCGAAATATTCCTGGGCAATATTGACGATGTACGAGCGGAATACTTCCGCCTGGGCGCGGCTGGCTGACAGGAAAATCTGTGGGTCGCCGGTCAGTACGGCATTTTCAAACGCTTCAAAGGCAAAGTACCAGGTTGCCCCGATCTGGCGGCTTTTCAGAATATTGCGCACCATTTCGCCGATATTGGCGCGGAGGTGCTTTTGATAGCCAAAAAGGTACTCTTCCGCCCAGGCGTCAAAATCCTCTTTGCTCAGGCTGGAAATATCATTCTTGCGGTATTGTCGCTTTTTCGCGGGGCGTTCGTCGTCATCGCCATGCCCGCTACTGCGCTGCCCACCGCTTTTAGCTTCTGCCAGCTTTTCCTTATGCTTGTTGCTTTGCGCCCGCAGTTTTACGGCGTGTGCGATCAGCGTGTCGAGTTCTTTTAATTCCAGTTCGGTTTTATTGTCACGCCCGACCAGCAATTGATAACGACGCTCGATCGCTTCTTCCGTGCTTTCATGACTGAGTAAATCAGACCAGTTAAATTTCTGCGCCCAATAGTAAACAATCCGCGCATTGGGCAGATTTAAATCGGCGGCAATTTCTTTAGGTGTCGCCCTTTTTAAATAGAGCGCCCGCGCTACACCTATTAATTCATCGGAGTATTTAGCCATGCCAATATTATGCGGGGTTATTTTTATTATTTATTTCCTGTTAATTCTTATCTGTTCGGGAAAACAGGGATAACCGAATAGATAAGAACTAAACGCCTGTTGACTTGTTTTTTATTCGGTAATAATCCCCCTGTCGCAATAAAGCGAGAATGGAAATAACGAATGTCTCAGTTAATGACTAACTGGATCTGTATTGCCACGGAAGGCGAGACCGTTGATAAACGGCAAATGGAGCGCCAATGGCTAATTGATGCTGCCGAGCTTTACGATCCGCAACTCTATGCCGCCTTGATTTGGCCTGAGCATGAAAAGTGGTTCGGTAATATGGGGGAAGTGTTGGCCGTTAAAGCGGAAGAGGGCGACGACGGGTTAATGCGCCTGTATGCGCAACTGCGGCCAAATAACTATTTGTTGCAGGCCAACCGAGACGGGCAAATGATTTTTTGCTCGGTGGAGTTAACGCCGGATGGAAACTGGCGCGGAACGGGAAAGCACTATCTTCAGGGATTGGGGGTCACTAATACACCCGCCAGTGTTGGCGCAACGCGCCTTCATTTTAGTAAGGGCAGAAAAGAGGATCGCTTGTTTGGCGCGTTAAAGCCGCTGGTGATTGATGAAGTTAAGGAAATCAAAGGAAAGACAATGGCAAAGGAAGAGAAAAAAACGTGGCATAGCCTGTTTGGTATTAAGCCAAAAACATTCGCTGAGGAAGAAAACGCAGGCAGTGAAGACGGTGGTGATAAATTGCAGGCGTTGGCCGAAGCCTTAACCGCACTGGAAGAGCGTGTGGCCGCGTTAGAAACCGGACAGGAAGCGGTACAGGAAGATTTGGACGTGGTGAAAGATGTCGTTGATACCCAGGAGTTTGCCACCCTGCGCGATAACTTGCCGGAAATTATTAAAAACTTTGGCAAGCTGGATGAAAAAATTACCCAGTTGCCGAAACGCAAAATTGGCGAAAAGAAAAAGAGTTTTAGCCATCTGGTGTAATTCGTTGCAATCGTAATTAACCGGTTATTTCCGGTTCAATCTATTTTTATTTCGCTATGACGCGAGAGGGATCTCTATGTTTTTAAATCAGCGGGCGCGTGACTTTTTACACTCGTTTTCTGTTGCGCTGTCAGAGGCGCACGGCGTAACGGATGTATCCAAGTATTTTGCGCTGTCCGATCCAAAAGAAACGCAACTGCGAGCCGCGTTGCTGGAATCGGTGGATTTTCTATCCATGATTAGCGTGATGGATGTTGATCAGCTATCCGGCCAGGTGGTGACGGTCGGCAAGTCAGGTTTGCATACCGGGCGTAAAAAAGGCGGGCGTTTTATGCGCGGCGTCGGTGTTTCCGGTAATGAATACAAACTGGTTGAGACCGATTCATGTGCGGTATTGCCGTGGGATTTGTTATCTGTATGGGCTAACGCCGGTGGTGAGAATGAGTTCTTCCAACTGGTGCAGGCGTTTTCTAATCAGGCGTTTGCGCTGGATATGTTGCGTATTGGCTTTAACGGCCAATCTGTGGCTGATACCACCGATCCCGATGAAAATCCGAACGGGGAAGACGTTAACATCGGCTGGCATCAACTGATTAAAAACTCTGACGAATTCAAAAAGCAGATTATCACCGATGCGGTCACGCTGGATGAAAACGGCGATTACCGTTCGCTGGATGCAATGGCGTCTGACCTGATTAACGACAAAATTCCGCAGCAGTTCCGCAATGATCCGCGTCTGGTGGTGCTGGTCGGTGCGGATTTGGTCGCCGCAGAACAATACCGTTTGTTCCAGAAAGCCGATCGACCGACTGAGAAAATCGCCGCGCAGATGCTTGATAGCACGATTGCCGGACGTAAGGCCATTGTGCCGCCGTTTATGCCAGGCAAGCGTATGACGGTGACCACGCTCAGTAACCTGCATATCTATACCCAGCGCAACACACGCCAGCGTAAGGCCGGTTTTGAGGATGATCGCAAGCAGTACGAAAACAAGTACCTGCGTAATGAAGGTTACGCGGTTGAAGAGCCAGACTTGTACGCGGCGATCGATGAGTCCGCGGTGACGATTGGCACCGTAGCGGAGCCCGCAAATCCGCCTGCTGGTGACGGGGAATAATCATGGCGCTTTCACCCGCTCAACGTCATAGCGCCCGATTAAAGGCTGAACAGCAGCTATCACGCTGCCAGCCGATTACGGGCGGACATAGCCTGCATTTACAGATACGGGCGTTGGAAAACGACATTGATCGGTTGAGAAGTCTACCTATGACGAGCGATCGCGTAGACATGAAGCGGCGGGAATTGCTGCCGCGTTGGTTACCTACGGTTCAGGCGTATCTGGACAGCGGCGAGGTATACCAGCATCCCATTTTTGCGTATTGCATCGTCTGGCTGTTTGATGTTGACGAGTTTGATCAGGCATTGGACTGGGCGGATATCGCCATCGCGCAGGGACAGCGCACCCCGGACAACATCAAACGCAGCTTTGCCGCATTTGTCGCCGATACCATTCTGGAATGGGCAGAGCTGACGGCAGAAAGCGGGCAGAGCGTCGAACCGTATTTCTCCCGCACGTTTACCAACGTGGCGAAGAACTGGCGATTGCATGAAGAAATTAACGCCAAATGGTTCAAATTCGCCGGTTTGCTGTTGTTGCGTGATGACAACGGCCAGGCGCGAGCGACGGTGACGGATGATATCGATCTGTTACGCCAGGCCGATGCACTGTTAGCACAGGCGGAACGGTATTACCGAAAGGTTGGTGTGGGCACGATGCGTAAAACCATCGCCGCCCGTATCCGGTCTTTGCAGAAAAGTTAAACGACTACCGCAAGCCAGGCGGGCGCGGCTGAGGCAATACACGTTTGTGTTATGTGCCGTGGAAGCCGGTCAGCCCGCCCTTTTCGGAGGATGTATGTTTAGTGGCACACCGGTGGATTATCAGGATGCGGTACTGGCCAACAATGGATTTTGGCCGGATCTGAATCTGCGGGATTTTCAAAAGCAGCGCACCATCCCCGCCGATATCGATGCCGGAACGGTGGCGCAAGCATTGTTAACCGCAGCCGGTGAAGTTAACGCGGCGTTAGTGCGCATAGAGCGGCAGCATAGAGATAACGGCTATGGAATGGCCAGCGTGGTGCCAGGCGTTAGCCTGGACGGGGATAACCTGCTGTGTGCCCAATATAAAAAAGCGGTGTTTGCCAGGGCAAAAGCCGATCTGATCGGTGAGTTTGCCACGATTGGCCGTCGCGAGTCTCATCCGGGACAGGAGGGAGACGAAACACGCAAGGGACTGCTGGCGGAGGCGGCGATCGTTATCCGCAGTATGAAAGGGCTTAAACGCGCCACGGTGAGGATGGTATGAGCCAGTTAGATGCGCTAACGGCGTTTGTTACCAAAAATCTGCCAAATCGAGTGATGCAGGGCTTTGACAGCTTCATGGATGAAATCAGCTTCATCAGCGCCCAGCGGGATTTGGGTGAGGGACAGTATCAGTTAGCGGTGATGCAGTTTGATGCTGTATTGAGCTGGGAGCGCTGGCCGTATCGGGAGTGCGATCCGAAAAACCTGTGCGCCCTGTTGCTGGTCTGGCAGACCGAGCAGGCCGACCAGCCCTTTATGGATGCGGGGCTGGATAGGGAATTGCCTACACTGGATGTGGACGTTATCGATCAGGACACCGCCACGGTGGTGGTGTCGGTCAAGCTGGCGGCGTCGTTGTCCATCATTGAAGACGATAACGGCATTATCCCGTTTGACGGCAGGCGCTGGCGTCTGGCTGAGCCTGAAATCTGGTTTGCCACGGAAGGGCAAATCTTTGGTGCCGATGAAACCGGCGCGGTGATTGGGCAACCGTCGTGATCATTAACGGCGAACTGAGCAAATCCCAGCTTAAGGAATTGCGCCAGGCGCTGAACAAGCTGGATTTTCCGCCAAAGAAACGGCAGCGCCTGCTGTGGCGGCTGGCCAAGTATGGGGTGATTAATGCCGCTGCGCGGCACGTTCGCCAGCAGCAAGCGCCGGATGGGGAAGCCTGGGCGAAACGTAAGGGAAAGCGGCGCGGCAAGATGTTGCGCAATATGCCCAAATTGCTGCATATCCGCGAAATGCCCGAAATCAGCGCGGTGCGCATATACCTGCAAGGCGGCGGGTATCGCAACGGCGTGGTACCGGTTCCGGCTGGTGTAGTGGGGTTTAGCCAGCAAAACGGTATGCGTGTTTCTGTCAAACGCTCACAGGTTCAGCGGGGAAAGTCTGATCCCAAACGGATGGCCACCCGTCGCCAGGCCAGAAAGTTGCGAGCGCTGGGGTACAAGGTGAAGCGCGGCACCCGCTGGCGGAAACCGCCTTACAAGGAAATTGAAGAAACTCTGAGGTTTGATCAGGCAGGGTTGTTAATCAAGAAGTTAAGCGGCAAGGCAGCAAAAGCCGCCTGGACAGTGGATGTTCCCGCCCGTCCGTTTTTGGGCATGAACGATGATGAGTTTAACAAGGCGTTGGCGCGTCAGCTACAGGCAATAGGCTTTGGCTGGAATGTGAACGCGCAGGATATCAAGGGGTAGGGATGAGTTGGCCAACGGCACAAATTAATCAGGTTAACCAGCTACAGGGCGAAACCAACGAAATTGAACGGGTGGTGCTGTTCGTCGGGCTGGGAACGGGAAAGGACAAGGTAACCAAAACCGTGCCGGTGAATACCCAAAGCGATCTGGATGTGTTGCTGGGTGACGCGGATTCTGTGCTGAAACGTACGGTAAATGCGGCGATGTTGAATGCGGGACAGAACTGGAGTGGCTTTATCAGCATTCTACCGAAAGACGCGCCCGCCGAGGGCATTGATACGGTCTGGACGGATGCCGTAAAAGCCGCGCAGCGCGTTGCCAGCGTGGAAGGGGTCGTTCTTACGCTGGGCGCAACGAAAGACACGATCCAGGCAGCGGCCAGCCTGCGGGCGGAGTTAATTGCCAAGTTTGGCCGCTGGACGTGGTTTATTCTGGCGGTGGATGGCGTCCAGGCAGGTGAGGATTGGGCGGGTTATCTGGTACGCCTCAGTACGTTGCAGGACGGTGCCGCCGTTCCCGCCGTGCAGCTTGTTCCCCGTCTGTGGGGTAATGAGCCGGGCGTACTGGCTGGCCGTTTGTGTAATCGTGCGGTGACCATTGCCGATAGTCCGGCGCGGGTACAAACCGGCGCACTGTTGGAGATGGGCGCTACCGATCTACCCGTGGATTCTAAAGGCGCGGTGCTGGATTTGGCCACGTTGCAGGCGTTGGAGTCACAGCGCTACAGCGTCCCAATGTGGTATCCCGACTATGACGGCTATTACTGGTCTGATGGCCGCACACTGGACGTAGAAGGCGGCGATTATCAGGCGATCGAAAACCTGCGCATTGTCGATAAAGCGGCGCGGCGTGTGCGTTTGCAGGCGATTGCCAAGATTGCCGATCGCAGTCTGAACAGTACACCGGGCAGCATTGCGGCGCACCAAGCGTATTTTGCCAAAACGTTGCGTGAAATGTCTCGCAGCAGCCAGATTAACGGTGTGACCTTTCCCGGCGAGGTGAAGCCGCCGCAGGATGGCGATGTAGTGATCACCTGGCGCACTAAAACCAAAGTGGAAATTTACATCACGGTGCGTACCTATGAATGCCCGAAAGGCATCACGGTAAGCCTGATTCTGGATCAGTCACTGGAGAGTGAATAATGACGAAACGGATTTCCGGCCAGTCATTTGATTTCAACATGGACGGCGATTTGGTTCACGTTGAAAAGGTTGGTCTGAGTATTACGGACAATACCGCCGCCGCCCAAACGCAGGGTGTCCCCGATGGTTACGTATCGGGCGATGTTGCCGCAGAGGGGGAAATGGAGTTCAGTACCAAGAGCCTGGCCATCATTACCGCGAAGGCGCGTAGTGCAGGGTCATGGCGCGGTATCGAGCCGGTGGATCTGATGTGGTACGCCAAGGCCGGTAACGAAGAAATCAAGGTGGAGGCGTTCGGCTGCAAGCTGATTGTGAGCGACATTCTGGACAACGATCCGAAGGGCGGCAGCGTGGTGACGCATAAAATCAAGTACGTGGTGACCAGCCCAGATTTTGTACGCATCAACGGCATTCCGTATCTGGAATCGGAACTAACGGAAAAACTCATCGGGTAAGGATACCTATGCAGGAATATGAAAAATTAGTGTTGTGGTTGCTGGCGCTGGGGGGCTTTATTGCTGCCGGTCAGGTTCTGGCCAGTGAGGAAAAAATCACACCACGTTTGTTTGTTGGGCGGGTAATTTTAGGTTCCGCTACGTCAATGGCAGCGGGTGCGGTGCTGATTTGGATCCCCGGATTGCCACTGGTGGCTATCACGGGACTGGCGGCAGCGTTCGGCGTAGCCGGTCACCAGACTGTCGAGATTTGGTTGCGGCGTCGGGGGAACAGCTTATTAACAGGGAGCAAGGGAAAGCATGACGTTAAGTGAGAAACAGCAGCTTTTTACCCAGTTGATAGCGCAGTTGATTGCCTGGGCGGGGGATCGTGGTTATCGATTGACCTTTGGTGAAGCCTACCGTACGCCGGAACAGGCAAAGCTGAACGCTAAAAGCGGCAAGGGCATTGCTAATAGTCTGCATACCCAGCGTCTGGCGGTGGATCTTAACCTGTTTATCAACGGGCAATATCAGACGCAGACCGAGGCTTATTTGCCGCTGGGGGAGTACTGGGAATCGCTGGGCGGCAGTTGGGGCGGGCGCTTTAAATCCCGTCCGGATGGCAATCACTTTAGCCTTGAGCATAACGGGGTTCGCTAATGGATAAGCCCTGGCTGATAGTCGTTGTGCTGCTTACCGTTTTTGCCGCTGGCTGGCAGGTGGCAAACTGGCAGCGCGATAGCACCGAGTTGACTATTGCGACGGCGGCGAAAGCAGCCGGTGAGGCATCCCGCCAGGCAACGCAGGACATTGCCAGCCAGTCAGGGCAAAAGCTGGAAAGCCAACTGGAGGCGATACGCAATGCGCCAAGCAAGGAAATTTATCGGGAAATCGTTAAGCCGGTTTTTACTAACGTGTGCCTGTCTGACGAGTTTGTCAGCCTGTACAACGCCGCCGTCGAACGAACCGAACGTGCGTTATCAGGAAAACCTGAAAAAGAAATGTCCGGTAAATAATTTACCAACATTAGCAGGACATACCGGAATGGATGCGGCTATTCCATTAACTACATGGCCGGAAATCTATGCTGATTGTGCCGCGCGGCATAATCAATTAGTGGATGAAATTAATCAAAGGGAAAAATTGAAATGAGCAAGATTGTATTAGCTATCGCGGGAAAAGAATTAACGTTTGAGCCCAACACGGTTGCCTATAACGGCCTGATTAATGAAATGGCAATGGATAATAAAATCGCCCCTGCCGTGACTTATTTACGCCGTATTGCCAGTGCGGAAAGTAAAAATGATTTGGACGAATTATTAAAACTGCCTGGTGCAGCGTTGCAAATTGCCGAAGCGGTCAATACCCGCTATGCGCCTAAGTTGGAAATCGAAGTAAAAAACTAACCGAGCGGCTGCGGGCGATTAACAATAATTTTATCGAACAGGCATTAACACTCAGGCGGCATTATTTACCGCATGAGACGGACGATATTGATAATTTAGCCCGCGCCGTCTGGCTGGATAATTCTCACTGGGAAAAGATGCATATTGCCGTAGCTAACGGCATTGCGCTGGCATTTAAGGGCGAATAATGAAGCAACTGGATTTTACGCTAAGCCTGATTGATAAGCTGACGCGCCCGATTAAACAGGCGCAAACGTCAGTGACCGGCTTTGCTGAAAAATCACAGGCGGCATTTAAGCGTATGGCCATCGGTGGCGCGGGGCTATTTGCCACCGGTCTGGCTATCCGTGATGCACTTGCCCCCGCCGTTGAAATGAATGATGCGCTGCTGTCTGCGTCTGCGCAGGGGGTCAGCGATGCGACGCTAAAACAGGTTGCGGAGAATGGCCTTAAATTCAGCGTACAGTATGGCAAGTCGGCGCTGGAGTTTGTGCAGTCCACGGAAATGATTAACCGCTCAGTGGGCGGGTTGTCAGGCGGCGAACTGCCGCGCATGACGACGATCACTAACACCGTCGCCGCCGCACTGAAATCAACGGCGGCAGACACCACTGAATTTATGGGGCAGATGTTCGCTAATTTCCGCACTGACGCCAACGCGCTGGGCAATGTGACGTTTGCGGAACAGGTAGCAGGGAAAGCCGCGTACATGCGCCAGGCATTTGGCACGGAAATGGCCGCTATCAGGGATTTGATGGAAGGGTCAAAGGGCGCAGGGACAAACTTTGGCGTGGGCATGAATGAACAATTTGCCGTATTGGGTGAACTGCAACGGACACTCGGAAGCGAGGCCAGCGGATCGTATGAGTCGTATCTTACGGGCGCGGCTGAGGGTGCTAAAAAACTGGGGCTGACGTTTACCGACACTAACGGCAAATTGCTGTCTATGCCCGCCATGCTGGAAAAGTTGCAAGCTAAGTATGGCGCGACAATTGAAGGGAATCTTAAGGCACAGAAGGAACTGGATGAAGCCTTTGGCGGCGGGTCGGCAGTGATTAAACAGCTTTACGGCAATGTCGGCATATTACAGCGGCACATTACCGAGCTGGGCAGTAGCGACGGCATGAAACGCGCCACGGAAATGGCGGAGAAAATGACGAACCCGTGGGATCGGCTGGTTGCGGTTTGGTATGCGATGCGGGCGGCAATGGGGGCTACGCTCCTGCCGGTACTGTATCCGCTAATCAATAAACTGGCAGATGCCGGTCAGACGCTGGTCAGGTGGCAAACGCTGTTCCCAAATATTACCCGCGTGATCGGTTATGCCGTGCTGGCTGTGCTCAGTCTCGCGGCAGCGGGCGCGGTGGCCAATATTGTGATGGGGGTTTCATCATTCATCATGATCGGGCTTCAAGGGATCTGGAAGGTGTTAACCACGCTGATGAAAATCCATGTTGCGGCCATCTGGCTGTACAACAAGGCCGTTATCGCCTGGTCGGCGACGATGCGAGTATTACGCGGCGTATTGCTGGCTGTACGTATGGCTACCGTGTTAACCGGTGTCGCGTTTAATTTTGCCTTGTGGCCGGTGCTATTGGTGATTGCAGCGGTGGCGGCGTTGGGCGCAGGATGCTACCTGTTGATCCAGCACTGGGATCAAGTCGTCGCCGCCGTGACTCAGACTGATGCGTTTCAAGTGTTGGCATCAATCGTTCAGTGGGTCGGTGACGTATTTAGTGCTGTGTGGGCGTCGGTTGTTGAGGGATGGAATAACGTCGTTGAATTTATCAGTAACTTCTCACTGATGGATACCATGAAAAATATGGTGTCCGGTATCGGTAATGTGTTTAGCGGATTATGGGATAGCCTGCTGAGTTCATTTTCCAGTACCTACAATTGGATTATTGAAAAACTGAATCATATCCCCGGTGTAAACATTGATATGCCTGCGGCGGCTACATCGCCAGTGCCATCCATGCCCGTCGATATTGCCAAACCACCGGAAAATCTGAGCGCGGGAAATAATACATTATTAACCGGTGGAAATATAAAAGGCATTGAACGCGGCGGATTAAATAAAGAGATTAACAGTAATAGTAAATCGTATACGGATAACAGTAAGAAATTTGGCAATGTGACTATTCATGCCAATAACGGCATGACGCCAGAGCAATTACAGGAATGGGAAGAATTACGCTAATGGATGAAGCGAAGTATATTGATTTATTAATCACAGGGCGTGATTTCAATTTGAATACCGGTAATGAGCCGAGTTTATGTCATAACCGTGTCAGCATCGCTCAGGATTGTGTCCATGCCATTATTGAAAGCGGTTTAACCACACAGCTTATTGCTGAACGCAGCCCAACATTACGCGCCGATATCATGATGCAAATGACGATGTTGGTTGAAGACGATGAACGCATTATTCCCGGTACAGTGGTGCTGACCGAAGAAACGTTAACACGGCTTTGGATCACCGCTGACACCTATGATTTTGGCCGTATTCATGTGAGTGCCGACTATGACAGTTAAACCGCAGATTGATTATGAGCAGGCGTTACGTGACGCCGGGATGCCGGTCACTACCGATACGGTGACGGAACAGTTTCAGGCACTGGTGAATGCGGAAGGGTTGATCACCAATACGTCGCGTATGTCGCCGTTCTGGCGGCTGATTAATACGATTGTCACCACGCCGGTTATGTGGCTGAAAGCGGTACTCATCAATGTCGTGTTAGCCAATATGTACCTGGCTACCGCATCCGGCGCGTTTCTGGATATGTTCGCCTGGGGCGTCAATGTGACTCGCAAGCCTGCCACGGCAGCGAGCGGTACTATCCGCTTTTTCAAGTCGAATGCGAGTCAGGCGGCACTGGTTCCGGCTGGAACGGTTATTCAGACTGAGCGTATTAACGGCCAGATTTATAGCCTGCGTGTAACGGCTGATGCGGTTATTCCCGCAGGCAGTGCCAGCGGGTTGGTGCCGGTGACGGCGACGGGCGAGGGCGGCGCGTTCAATCTGGCACCAGGCTATTACCGCATTTTGCCCGTTGGGGTTGGTGGTATTGAGCGTGCAGAAAATGAGGAAAACTGGTTGCTGACGCCAGGCGCGGATCAGGAATCCGATGATGACCTGCGCGATCGCTGCCGCAATCAGTACAACCTGGTGGGTAATTATCACACCGATGCGGTTTACCGCAGCATGATTGCGGCTGTAGCGGGGCTGAGTATCGATCGCATCTTCTTTTTACATGATGCTCCGCGTGGGCCGGGTACGGCTAATGCTTATCTGCTACTGGATTCGGGCGTGATTTCCGCACCGTTTATCACCGCCGTGAATGACTACATCACCGCGCAGGGCAACCATGGCCACGGCGATGATATGCAGTGCATGGCGATGCCGGAAACGCGGCATGACCTTGCCGTCACGCTGTACGTGAACAACCTGGCGAATGTGACGGCTGACGAGTTAACCGCGTTACGGAATGGCTGTGACAATCTGGTGCGCTGTGCGTTTCGTGAAAACAGCGAGTATGACGTTAAGAAAACGTGGCCGTATGACCGTTTTTCCTTTTCTAATCTGGGGCGGGAGCTGCACCGCGAGTTTGGGCTGATTGATTCGGTGGTGTTTTCCCTGGGCGATATTGTCAGCGATCTGAGTGTGCCGCGTTTGAGCGGGTTAACCGTGGTTATTGAAAATGCCTGATTTCCGTCAGCAACTGGAAAGCCTGCGCCTGCCGTCCTGGATGGACAAGGGCGAACCGGCAAAATTGCTCCGCGCCAGTAAACGTTACTGGCAGCAGGTGAATGGCTGGATGCGCTGGCCATTACAGCAACTGGACGCGGAAACCTGCCCCGTGCCGTTGCTTAACGTGTTGGCATATCAGCGGGATATCGAGCGGTTTGACGGTGAGCCGTTGAGTCTGTATCGAAAACGGGTGAAATGGGCGTTTATCAACGCGCAGGATGCGGGCAGCGTAGCCGGTTTTATCCGCATCTTTGCGCGGTTAGACGTGGGCGAGATTGAACTGAAAGAACGTCAGGCCGGTTATGAATGGGATGTGATCCTGGTTCGCATCGACGATGAGCAACTGAGCACGTACAACGCGCTGATGATGAATCTGGTGCGTCAATATGGCCGGACATGCCGCCGTTACAGCTTTGACGTACTCAATGATGTGACAGCCAGTGTATACGGCGGAACCTTTTCACACAGTGCTGAATATTATTCAGCGGATGCGGACGTGCGGCACGGACTGGTGATGCACTCGCAGCGGGTTGCAGCCCCGGATTTCTCCGCATTGACGGAATATGACACTGCCAGTTTATAAGGAAATGCTATGGCCAAGAGTGTAGTAACCCGCGCTTTTGAAGCGTGGAACGTGAACAAAGTATTGGATGGCTTGCCTGCGGTGCCGGACAAAATTGTCTTTGCGCTGATCCCGAATCAGGACGAAACCGCGCCGGTGAGCCGTGATGAAGGCATGCCCGCTGCCACAGCGATTAAACACGCGGCGGATATTACGCAGTATGGCGTACTGAACGATAACGCGGTGGTGTATTCGGTAGTGCTCGATACCAGCGTGGGCAATTGGGATTACAACTGGATTGGCCTGGTTGATAGCAAGACGAATACGGTGCTGATGATTGTCCATGTGCGCACCCAGCAAAAAATCAAGACGACGAGCGGTCAGCAGGGCAATAGTCTTACGCGCAATCTGGCTATGCAGTTCGATGGCGCAGCCGACGCAACACAAATCAATGTGTCGGCGCAGACGTGGCAAATTGATTTCTCTGCCCGTCTGGCAGGTATTGATGAAATGCAGCGTCTGATTACGTTAGATAATTTCGGTAATGCGGCCTTTTTGGGCGCAGGCTTTGAGGTAGTTCGCGCGGGCGATAAATATACGGTCAGAAAAGGGATCGGTTATGTCGGCGGGTTGCGCGGCGAACTGATGCAAGAGCAAACGTTGACCGGCTTGCGTTCAACAAAGGTCTATGCCGATTTTAGCTATCAGGGCAGCGTGGTTGGTAAGTGGCAGACGGCAGTTAAATTGACCGTCGCCAGTGACCTGAAAAATTATGCAGATGCGGCAGGATTTGCGCATTATGTAGCGCCGATTGCCAGTATTGATGCTGTTGGAAATGTCACCGACTTACGAGTGCTGGGGGCTCGTTACGATCGGGATATCGATGATATTAGAACGCGCTATGCCATCAAAACGGATTTGTCAGCCTGGCAGTACACGGCTAAAGGAGGCGAGTTAACGCTATCCCCACCGTCTACGCTCAATGCCTGCATGATTTTTATTAACGGCGTAGAGCAGGCGCTGAATTACTCGTATGCGTTGGAAGAAAACACTATCACGTTTGCCGAAGCATTGCTGAAAGGGGATTTTGTAAATGTGGTTTTCAATGTGCCGCTGTCAACGCAAGGGGCATTAACCAACGATCCTGAAACCAACGCGCTGTTATATGAAATCGACAAGTTACGGACAGAGGTCAGAGGATTAACCGGAACTGACTTTCTAAGCAGCGATAAAAATAACCTAATTGCAGCCGGAACGGATGCAGGGCTTTTTTTGCCGGAAAGTGCGTTACAGAAAATAACGGGAATTGAAGTCAGTCATTAATTTTTTAACAAGGAAGGGAATTATGCCTAAATCACGGACTGTCACATTAAATTTTAAATTGTCAGACGGAAAAACATTACCTGCGGCATTTGATGTATCCGATGGTGCCAGTGCTTACGAAGTATGGAAATCTCAAGCCGGTAATGCTAATAAAACCGAAGCACAATATTTTACGGAATTAAAAGGTGTTCCGGGCAATAACGGCGTCAGTATTACTGGCGTTGAGGTAACCGTTAAAGAAAACGCGTGAGGTAATATATGGCCGCTGGCCGTACTGTTTCACTCATTTTTAAAACCAGTGATGGAAAAAAATTACCGGCTGTTTCCTTTGTCGTTAAGGATGGTGAGAAAGGCGATAACGCTACACTGGTGATTGAAAATTTACGCCCAGCCGTTAAAGGTGGTGAAACGTCTTTTGCGGTAGGGAATGTCAAAGTGATCTCCGTGCATATTAATGGTGTTAGTCAACCGCTGGGATATGCTTATACCGTTGAATCGACCACGGTATATTTGGCAGAAGCGGTAAAAAGCACGGATATTGTATCGATTGAGTTTGTGAGGTAATCAATGGCAAAGCCAACAGGGAAGTTAATTCGTATTACGCCGGAGTCTATTGGGGCGCTGCCATCTGGCGGAACGGCTGTGGCGGCTAAAAAGTTAGCTGTGGCAGTCACTATTAACGGTGTGGCATTCGATGGTTCAAAAGCTATTACGTTGACGCCAGCGCAGATCGGTGCATTGACTGATACGCAAGCGGCGCAGAAATACGCATTACGATCTATCAAAGTAAACGGAAAGCCTCTATCTGCTGATGTGAACTTATTAGCCAGTGACGTTAACGCCTGGAATAAAACAGAAGCTGATGGTCGCTATCTGGGGAAAGCGGCAACGGCGGCGGCAGCAACTAAATTGGCTACGCCCCGAAAGATTAATGGCGTTGCATTTGATGGTACAAAAGATATTACGCTGACTCCAGAAAACCTCGGTTTTG
>NZ_JBJYIN010000032.1:0-3896 GCF_046237015.1 Pectobacterium hainanensis | reverse complement strand
CACCGGATTATCAGTATGGCAAATGAACGAAAGACTGAAGGGTTGGTACGGGATCAATTAAGGGCTCTTGGTTATTATGAGCCAGATAATGGAATTAGTATTGAAGAACAAAAATCAGAAATATCTAAAGTTAAGTCTTTGTTATCTAAGGCAAGTAAGAATGCTAAAGGGAATGCTGGATATCCTGAATTTATTATTTCTAACTTGAAAGATACTGCATTTCTGATTGTTTTTGAGTGTAAACATGATGTGAGAAAGCACGAAAGCCAGGCCAGAAATAAGCCTGTTGAATTTGCTGTTGATGGTGTTTTGCACTACGCCAAACATCTGGCAAAGGACTATACCGTTGTTGCTGTTGCAGTCAGTGGTGAAACACGTAGTTCAATGAAAATCTCCAGTTTCTTGGTTCCAGCAGGAACAACAGAAACGAAAATTCTTACCAATGAATCAGGTATTCCAGTGATGGAGCTGCTTCCATTTGATGATTATTACCGACTGTCTTCTTTTGATCCTGATGTAGCGAAAAAACGACATTCCGATCTGCTTGCGTTCTCTCGGGAGCTTCATGAACTCATCTGGGCGAAAGCAAAAGTATCGGAAGAAGAGAAACCCCTGTTGGTAAGTGGCACTCTTATCGCACTGATGAATACTACGTTCATGAAGACATTTGACAGCCTGCCGGCAGGAGAGTTACAAGATGCCTGGCTAGGGGCGATTAAAAAGGAATTGGATAAAGCGGAGATACCTCAGGCGAAAAAAGACACAATGTTACAACCATATTCAACGATTGCTGTACATCCTAACCTTGGTAAACCTGATACCAGAACAGCAAAAGAATATCCTGATGGTGTTTTCAAAGAAATTATTTCACGTATTTGCGATAACGTTTGGCCATATATAAATGTCTACCATGATTTTGATGTTGTAGGCCAATTTTATGGCGAATTTTTGAAGTATACAGCAGGTGATAAGAAAGCATTAGGAATCGTGCTAACACCACGGCACATAGCAGAGCTTTTTTCTCTCATAGCTAATGTTACACCAGAATCGAAAGTGCTCGATATTTGCGCGGGAACGGGCGGTTTTTTGATATCTGCTATGCAACATATGTTAAAGCAAGCTATTACTGAAGAACAGCGTATCGACATTAAAAAGCATCGGCTTATCGGGATAGAAAATAGCCCAAAAATGTTTGCGTTGGCAGCATCTAATATGATTTTACGTGGCGATGGTAAGGCGAACCTACATCAGGCAAGTTGTTTTGATGATGTCATCGTTAAAGCCGTGAAAAAAATAAAGCCCAATGTTGGAATGCTTAATCCTCCGTATGCCCAATCTAAGAGCGATGCTGAATTACATGAGCTCTATTTTGTTAAGCAGATGCTCGATTGCCTCGAACTGGGATCTCTGGGGATAGCTATTGTCCCCATGTCGTGTGCCATTTCTCCTAATCCTATTCGTGATGAGTTGATGAAATACCATACTCTTGATGCTGTGATGTCAATGCCTCAGGAGTTGTTTTACCCAGTAGGAACGGTGACCTGCATTATGGTCTGGATTGCTGGAAAACCTCATGTAAAAGCAGACCGAAAAACATGGTTTGGTTACTGGCGTGATGATGGTTTTGTTAAGACTAAGCATAAAGGAAGAATAGACTTGAATGATACATGGTCTGGTATAAGAGAGCGATGGATCGAGATGTATCGTAATCGCGAAGTTCACCCAGGAGAAAGTGCTACATACAAAGTTTCAGCAACTGATGAATGGTGTGCTGAGGCTTACATTGAAACTGATTACTCCTCGTTAACGAAAGAAATATTTGAGCAAGACCTTAAAAGGTATCTGCTTTTTAATTTAATGCTAGATGTGCAAATTAATCCGGCATTAGAAGGAGGGGAACATGAAATTGAGTGATCTTTTTTATATTAGAAATGGTATCGCCAGCAATAATGTTGAGGTGTTAGCGCAACCTGTCATCGACTCTGTACCTTATATCAGGCCAGCAAGTACGCAACAAAGGACCATTGCTGGTTGGGTTAAAAAAGCTGCTATTAAGCCAAATCATATTTATCCAAGAGGAACTATATTCGTTTCAACAGACGGTGAAGGAAGTCATACGTACTCATATGTTTCAGACTTTGATTTTGTGCCTAACAGTAATGTTTCGGTTTTATTACCCAAAAGAGAAATGGCTCTTCAAGAGAAAATATTTTATGCTCATTGCATTACTATGAACCGCTATCGTTTTTCTTATGGGCGAAAACCTAAAGGAGAACGACTTGGAAAGATAAATGTTCCTGAAAGGGCTCCAGAATGGATTCCTGAACTGGGTAATATATCTATTTTTGATTCAATAAATAAATTTAAAGAAGATAAAAGTATATATATAGAAAAAAGTCAGAAGTTGGAATTGGCTCGTATCCAGGATTTGTTTGATGTCCGTTATGGTCATTCTTTGGAGTTAAATAGACTTAGATTATTGAGTAAAGGTGAGGGAGGTATTCCATTTGTATCAAGGAAAATGGGTGATAATGGGATTTCCTCTTATGTGGCACCGATTGATTCGATATCTCCTATGCCCGCTGGAGAATTAACATGTGCTTTAAGTGGTAATGGTGTGTTATCTACTTTTTATCAGGAAACCCAATTCTATACAGGGTTTCATGTGGCCTGTCTTCGTCCGTTATTTGAAATGTCTCGCGAGGAATTATTATATTATTGTTCATGTATATGGCAGAATCGGCATAAATTTAGTTATGGACGGCAGGCTAACCGAACGCTGAAGGATTTATTGGTGCCATCAAGAGACTCAATTCCTGGTTGGGTTTATGGCACCTTATCTAGAGTAACTGAAGAGGTTATAAGTAATTCAGCGTATTAAATATTATGAAGTATCATTAATGCATTACCCACATATTCACGGGAAAATAAGCCAGTGAATGCCAGCCAAAGGGGCTAGCGAATGAGAACGATCGGTGAGTATTGGAGCCAGATTTGGACTGATTTTTATCAGTAGATCAGGTGGTGAGTCATTTCGGCGTGAGAGCCGCCTTGACGCTAATTTTCCTCAGCAAGCTATCGAACTGGCTTAGAACCTCAGGGATTTTGAGATTTTTGGCCAGTTCGTGAGCCAGAGCCGTGATTGTTTTCTTCCATAAATCAACCTGTTTTGATGTTGAATAGAACATATCAAAATCAGGCAATTACACAAATCAATGTACGGGCCCCATTCAGTAGATTACTTAATCTTTTCAACGTTACGTTTTGGCTCTCAATTTTCTGCCTACGGGGAATTTTCGATATAAGGTATCTACCGCTACGTCATAAATTAGTGCCACCTGTTGTCGCGGGACGCCATTAGCTAGAAGATGTCCGGCTTGCGCCCATTGCTCAGGCGTTAGCTTAGGTTTGCGTCCGCCGATGCGCCCTTTAGCTCTGGCGGCGGCCAAACCTGCGCGGGTTCGTTCGATAATAAGTTCTCGCTCCATTTCAGCCATCGCACCCATAATGTGAAAAACAAACCTTCCCATTGGCGTGGCGGTATCTATGGAGTCGGTTACGCTACGAAAATGAATCCCTCGTTGTTGCAACGTGTCCATTAGTTTGACGAGTTGTCTCATACTGCGTCCCAATCGATCCAGTTTCCACACCGCGAGCGTATCACCTTCCTGTAATGCCTTCAGAGCACTATTGAGTTTCGGTTTTTTCTCTGTAGTCCCACTGATTTTCTCTTCAAATATCTGCTCACATCCTAACCGTTCTAGCGCTTCACGTTGTAAATCGGTGTTTTGGTCATTTGTTGATACCCTGACATAGCCTATTAACACGCCATTTCCTCCTCTCAAAAGGAAGGAGAATGCCAGATCGCCCGATAACGCTCATCTGCGTAATTGTTG
>NZ_JBJYIN010000021.1:0-78797 GCF_046237015.1 Pectobacterium hainanensis | reverse complement strand
CAGTAAGGCCCGTAGATAAACTGCCAGTCAGTCGCTTAACTGACTGGCATTACTCGGCTTCAGAGAGCCATTTTTTTTGTTAGGTTTTCACCAGGTCGATACGCCGTTCATGTCATCAATAATCAGTCTTCGCAAAACCAGATTGGGAACTGCTTTAATTCACGATTAACCGTTCAGTTAAATCGCCTTATCGCTACCTTTCGAACACGGTTTGCCGCGTCGTTATCGCCCAGGCTATCCGGGCTAATTTGTTAGCCAATGCGCAGGCCACAACATTTGAATGCTTTCGCTCAAGCTGAGTTTTTACCCATTCAGCCAGCTTTCCTGACTGATGGTCGATTCTCTGAATGAATACCCTGGCACACTGAACCAGCAACCGTCGCAGGTTTTTATCGCCGCGTTTGCTTATCCCTAAAAGCGTATTTCTGCCGCCTGTGCTGTACTGGCGCGGTACCAGACCGGTTGAGGCAGCAAAATCCCGGCTGCTGCCATATTGTTTACCGTCGCCCAGTTGCGATGATAAAACGCTGGCAGTTATCGGCCCCACACCCGGTATTGTTTGCAGACGTTGCCCCGTTTCATCGCGGCATAACTCCTGCTCCAGCGCGCTCTCCAGCTCTGCGATCTGTTCAGTCAGGTAGAGATAGTGTGTATGCAAACGCATCAGCAACTGCGACAGATAGGGCGGAAGCGCATTATCAGCTAGAACAGCTGATAGCCTTCTGATCACCGCAATACCCACTGGCATGCTGATGCCAAATTCCAGTAAAAAAGCGTGCATCTGATTGGTTGTTTTAACCCTGTCTCTGACCAGTGACTCCCGGACTCGATGCAGGGCTCGCGTAGCTTGTTGTGCCTCGGTTCGGGGTTGTACAAATCGCATGGAGGGACGAGACGCCGCTTCGCAGATAGCTTCAGCATCGACAAAATCGTTCTTGTTGCTTTTTACAAAGGGGCGGACAAATTGCGGAGAGATCAACTTTGCATCGTGCCCGAAAGCAGCAATCCGGCGAGCCATGAAATGAGCACCGGCGCAGGCTTCCATCACAACAGTTGCTGATGGCGATCCCGCTAAAAACGCCATCAATTTGGTACGGGAGAATTTTTTACGCAGCAGAGCTTTACCTGATTTATCCTGACAGTGAACGTGGAAGGAATGCTTGCCGAGATCGATACCAATAAGCGTAACGTTTTGCATGATGGTCTTCTCCATAAAGAAACACCCTGTCAGCGTACCGCTTACAGGGTGGTCGGGACCATCTCATTAACCGCCAGCGCTAGCTGACGGTTTTATCTATCAAGATGAATACTGCGTTGATTATTTCAATAATGCCTGCGCTTTTTCCACCACGTTATCGACGGTGAAGCCGAACTCTTCGAACAACAGTTCAGCCGGAGCCGATTCGCCGAAGCTCGTCATGCCGACAATCGCGCCGTTCAGGCCCACGTACTTGAACCAGTAGTCCGCGATACCCGCTTCAATTGCCACGCGCGCTGATACTGCTTTCGGCAGCACCGCTTCACGGTAGGCCGCATCCTGCTTGTCGAATGCGTCCGTTGACGGCATTGACACCACGCGCACCTTGCGGCCCGCCGCCGTCAGTTTGTCATAGGCGCCAACCGCCAGCTCGACTTCTGAACCGGTGGCAATCAGGATCACTTCCGGCTGGCCGTCGCTGTCTTTCAGCACGTAGCCGCCTTTCGCCACGTTCGCCAACTGCTCGGCGGTGCGTGGCTGCTGTGCCAGATTCTGACGGGACAGGATGAGTGACGTCGGGCCGTCCTGACGCTCAATCGCGTATTTCCACGCCACCGCCGTTTCCACCTGGTCTGCCGGACGCCAGTTGCTCATGTTCGGCGTCACACGCAGGCTCGCCAGCTGTTCAACCGGCTGGTGCGTCGGGCCGTCTTCGCCCAGACCGATGGAGTCGTGGGTGTAGACGTAGATGCTGCGGATTTTCATCAGTGCAGCCATACGCACGGCGTTACGCGCGTATTCCACAAACATCAGGAAGGTCGCGGTATACGGCACAAAGCCGCCGTGCA
This sequence comes from Pectobacterium hainanensis, assembly GCF_046237015.1. NCBI lineage: Bacteria > Pseudomonadati > Pseudomonadota > Gammaproteobacteria > Enterobacterales > Pectobacteriaceae > Pectobacterium > Pectobacterium hainanensis. Next base: position 76,751 of record NZ_JBJYIN010000021.1, on the reverse strand, counting down.
GCGCAATCCCGTTGGCAATCGCCGTCATGCCGAATTCGCGCACGCCGTAATGGATGTAGTTGCCTGCGTGGTCTTTATCCAACGAGACCGAGCCGGACCAGATGGTCAGGTTGCTTGGTGCCAGGTCGGCAGAGCCGCCCAGGAACTCCGGCAGCAGTTTGCCGTAGGCTTCCAGCGCGTTCTGTGAGGCTTTGCGGCTAGCGATTTTCGCCGGATTGGCCTGCAAATCGTTGATAAATTTCTGTGCGTCCGCCTGCCAGCTGGCCGGCAGCTCACCACTGGTGCGACGTTTGAACTCGGCAGCCAGTTCCGGGTAGGCGCTGGCGTAGGCGGCAAACGCCTCGTCCCAGGCCGCTTCCTTACGCTGACCAGCCGGTTTGGCATCCCATGCCGCATAGATATCAGCAGGAATGTCAAACGGCGCGTGCGTCCAGCCCAGTTGTTCACGGGAGGCCGCCACTTCTGCATCACCCAGCGGCGCGCCGTGGGAGTCATGCGTACCGGCCTTGTTCGGTGAACCGAAGCCAATCACGGTTTTGCACATCAGCAGCGATGGTTTGTCTGTGACAAGCTGCGCTTCGCCGATGGCGCGTTTGATGGCGTCCGCATCGTGACCGTCCACGCCACGCACCACGTGCCAGCCGTAGGCTTCAAAGCGGGCCGCGGTATCGTCGGTAAACCAGCCTTCAACGTGGCCGTCGATGGAGATACCGTTGTCATCATAAAACGCGGTCAGCTTGCCGAGCTTCATGGTGCCGGCCAGCGAGCAGACTTCGTGGGAAATCCCTTCCATCATGCAGCCATCGCCGAGGAAAGCGTAGGTGTGATGGTCGACAATCTCGTGGCCCGGACGGTTGAACTGCGCCGCCAGCGTGCGCTCGGCAATCGCCATACCCACTGCGTTGGCAATCCCCTGACCCAGCGGGCCGGTGGTGGTTTCTACGCCAGCGGTGTAGCCGTATTCCGGGTGACCCGGGGTTTTGGAGTGCAGTTGGCGGAAATTTTTCAGTTCTTCAATCGGCAGGTCGTAGCCAGAAAGGTGCAGCAGGCTGTAAATCAGCATGGAGGCGTGGCCGTTGGACAGCACGAAGCGGTCGCGGTTGGCCCAGTTGGGATTAGCCGGATTATGGTTGAGGTAATCGCGCCACAGCACTTCGGCGATATCCGCCATACCCATCGGTGCACCCGGATGACCGGACTTCGCTTTTTGCACACCATCCATGCTCAGCGCACGGATAGCATTGGCAAGTTCTTTACGAGAGGACATGCTTTACTCCAGATCGGATTGAACAGATGTCTTGCCAGACATTATGATATATAAATCAACAAATTAACGAGAAAGCTTAACGACAGAATGAGTACAAATGTACATTAAAATCAGGGTGAATGCACATGGAACAACGAGTAAAAAAGAGGATTTAATCATTCACAGGTCTTTCATATCTTGCTAAACGCGCCATGAGGAAATGAACACTTCGCTGACTGCACTGAATGATAAAAAAATAAAAGAATAAAAATCAGAATTTTTATCTACTTATCTTTAAATTTTTCAGTTAGATTTATGCGGCTATTTTATGGCACACCGTTTCATATAATGATGAATATTTACGTAATCACTAATCATCGTAGGGAGATGATGTTATGACAATTCGTACGTCTATTATTACGACTTCTGTACTCGCTTTATGTATCACGACGCTACTGACTGGCTGTAAGACGGTTAACACTGGCGCATTAATGCAATCCGGCGCTCAGGCATTCCAGGCTGCTACCCTCACTGACGAACAGGTAAAAACTCTTAGCAATCAATCCTGTGAGCAAATGGATAAAGAAGCGAAAATTGCCCCAGCCAATAGCCCTTATACCAAACGCTTGAATAAAATCGCTGATGCATTGGGTCATGATATTAACGGTACGCCAGCCAACTATAAGGTCTATCTGACGAAAGATGTCAATGCCTGGGCAATGGCGAACGGTTGTATCCGTGTTTACAGCGGTCTGATGGATATGATGACGGATAATGAAGTTGAAGGGGTTTTGGGTCATGAAATGGGTCACGTCGCGTTAGGACATTCGCGTAAAGCGATGCAGGTTGCTTATGCAGCCACAGCCGCACGTACTGCCGTTGCATCTGCCGGTGGCGCAGCCGCATCATTATCGCAGTCTCAACTTGCTGATTTGGGCGAAGCACTACTTAACGCTCAATTTTCACAATCTCAGGAAAGCCAGGCGGATGATTACTCATTTGATCTCCTGAAAAAACGTGGCGTAAAACTTGAAGGTCTGGCTACCAGTTTTGAGAAATTAGCCAAATTAGATGCTGGTCGTCAAAGTAGCATGTTCGATTCACACCCTTCATCTGAAGGACGTGCCAAACACATTCGTGAACGTATTGCAGCAGGAAAGTAATGCCATTAGGCCCATCATAATTAATTTGTAAAGCCTATTACATCATCACATTGGCATTCGAATACGTTTGGGTGCCAATGTGGTTTAGAACATGTCGTGAATGCTGGCATAACCTTTACACCGCAACCTCATTGATTGCACTATTCTGTATATCCAGCCCTCTTTTTCAAAGACAAAGATAACCACCACATTCAATCGTTTTATGAAATCAATAAATAAATAATTGATAGGTTTAATCTATATTAAAAAATAATTTTTTGCGCTTTAATTTCCCCCAATTCCCCCTTGTATTTTAAAGATAGAAATGGTTCTACAAATCAAGCATACTATACTCACGTTAGAAGGAATTATTTTCTTAATATGATCATATGGATATACCCGACAAGGCTGATGGGAAAAACTGACTCATTGACCTCGCCGCGCGGTAACCGTATGAATTTCGAATCGTTTACCCAAGTAAACCATTCGTTTAGCAAATCTGTCTGGAGCAGATTTGAATGCTGCTTGCAACACTCTCTATACCCTAAATAATCCGAGTGACAGAACAAAAACGCCAAGGCGCTTTTGAATAGCGTTTGCCGTTAACCGCGAAGAAATTCGGATGATAAATCTGCCGGGAGCCGGTTTAAACGCGGCGAGCAGTTGCTCTAAGGGGTAACGGGCACACACTTGACGTATGACGGGTATAAGCCAGGCATATTGCCGTACCAGCTATCATCTCCAGATATCTATACCCTAAACAATTCGAGTTGCAGGACGAAAACGCTAAAGCGTGTTTGAAAAACACTTGTGCTGATGACCTGGATAACGCGGTTTGTAGCGGCCTCAGTGGGGAAGACACTCATAAGTATGTTGAGTCTCACAGCCAACGTACCAGCAATTTGATGTATGACGGGTATAAACACTTACACGCAGTGTAGCGTTACTCATTCTTAATGATTGAGTAGCATGGAGCAACATTGGTAACCATTATTGGTTTGTGTGCTTTCTTAAAAATAAACTCATATGTGTTAAAAATCATGGACGTGAGAATTTTCAGTAAATGTCATTTTACAACGGTAGGCTTACGCGAAGTGCTATCTAGCACGCCGATGCTATCTGTAAAACCGGTTAATAGATTTACTCTCCAGCAAGGGAAGAAAAAGTGTATTTTTATCATTGATGGCAGCAGCGAAGGATTTGAGGAATACTATGAATCAATAAGAACGCATTTTTATAAAATAGCGTCATCATTTCTTATCATTAACAATTCGCCTTACCATCTCCCGGTATGCATTGATGAAAAAACGATTCTTATTTCAAAATCAACACCAATAGATTACTTCTATTCATGCCTTGAGGCAGTGCATAAGCATGATAAACAACTATTTAGCCCTGTCAGGCTCTCTAAATCCGAGTACGCTGTTTTCCAGTATTGGTGCGCCGGTTATACGGTCGATTCGATCGCTGAACTCATTGGATTAAATAAAAAATCTATCTTGAACAGTAAATCAAGACTACTGAATAAATACGGTGTTCAGGATAAAAACTCGTTGCTCCTTATTGCAAAGATTCTCTTCAGAGACAACGCAATAGAAGGGATAACCGACCCTTCTCACCATCATGATATCCAAGGGTTTTATATCTGACTCAGATTCATGAAGAAAGGGGATGAGCGTCAAAGTTCATCCCCTTTTCATTAGCCGAAACAGGTTATTCGTCTTCTAAATAGGTATAACCATAGAGACCGGTTTCAAACTCTTGTAGGAACTGAGCTTGTAATTCCGCATCCAAATCGGTTTCTTTCACCTGATCGCGGAAACGTGACATCAACACATCTGGGTCGAGTTGAACGTACTCCAGCATATCAGCAACCGTATTTCCTTCGTCAGACTCTTCAATCTCAATGGAACCATCCTGAAAGACAAAGACATCAACCGTTGAGGTGTCGCCAAACAGGTTATGCATATTTCCCAAAATTTCCTGATAGGCCCCAACCATGAAAAAGCCCAACAGCGGTGGATTCTCAGGATCATACGGCGGCATTGGCATTGTGGTCGCAATACCATCGCCGTCGATATAGTGATCGATAGAACCATCAGAATCACACGTAATATCAAGCAAAACCGCACGACGTTCCGGTAATTTATCCAGCCCTTCCAATGGCATGACAGGAAACAGTTGATCGATTCCCCACGCATCTGGCATTGATTGGAACAAAGAAAAATTAACGTACAGTTTATCCGCCATGCGCTCCTGCAATTCATCGATCACCGGACGGTGAGCTCGATTACTCGGATCCAACTGTTGCTGAATATTTTGGCAAATACTCAGATAGAGCTGTTCTGCTTTTGCCCGTTGGGTTAAATCCAACATGCCATGTGTATATTGAGTATGCACATCATGCAAATCCATCTGACTATCGTGCAACCATTCACGCAGTGAACGTCGAGTTCCCGGCTGTTTAATTTCCTGCCAGGTTGACCACAGGCTTTCCAGAGCACGCGGGGCATCTTCATCGGGCTCGGTGGGCTCACTAAATTCATTACGCTCCACACCAATAATATTGGACACCAATACCGTATGATGCGCCGTCACGGCACGGCCCGACTCCGTTATCACGGTTGGATGCGGCAACCCGTACTCATTACACGCATCGCCGATCCCCCAAATCACATTGTTGGCATATTCATTCAAGCCATAATTCACCGAGCAATCTGACTGTGAGCGAGTACCCTCATAATCCACCCCAAGCCCGCCACCTACATCAAAGCACTGAATATGGACACCCAGTTTATGTAATTCAACGTAGAAACGCGCCGACTCACGGACACCCGTCGCGATATCGCGAATGTTCGCCAATTGCGATCCCAAATGGAAATGCAGCAATTGCAAACTATCCAACCGGCCAGCTTCACGCAGCATTTCAACCAATTGCAGAACCTGAACGGCCGCCAAACCAAATTTGGATTTTTCACCACCGCTGGACTGCCATTTGCCTGATCCCTGTGAAGCCAGGCGCGCACGCACGCCAAGACGCGGGATCACATTCAAACGTTCCGCTTCTTCCAGAACAACTTTTATCTCGGACATTTTTTCAATGACCAGATACACCTTGTGCCCGAGCTTTTCGCCAATCAATGCCAGACGAATATATTCACGATCTTTATAGCCATTACAGACAATGACCGTGCGCGTCATACCCGCGTGGCCCAACACGGCCATCAGTTCCGCTTTAGAACCGGCTTCTAATCCCAGCGGCTCTCCTGAACTGACCAAAGATTCAATAACGCGACGATGTTGGTTTACCTTGATGGGGTAAACCAGGAAGTATCCCCCTTCATAGCCAAACGATTCACGCGCCCGTTTAAACGCCGCATTAATGGAACGCAGACGATGCTGAAGGATTTGTGGGAAACAAAAGAGCGCGGGAAGACGCTGATGGCTTTCCTCTTGTAGCGATTTAACTAATCTGGCCAGATCAACACGCGCATCAGGAACATCCGGATCAGGACAAACGCTAATATGACCTAACTCATTGACGTCATAGTAATTATTACCCCACCAGGCAATATTATAGGTCCGAAGCATTTCGCTGGCATTCCGGTTATTCATCGCAACCTCCTGCATAGAGCGCAAATTTTCATGTTTACCCGTCGCTGACGAGCCTTGTTGAATCATGTCGTCAGACATTACGAACCTCTTCTTTTTTTATACAGCTAATCACATCAGTACCTGCATCAGTATTCCGCGTGAACATGCCAGAGACATCCCGTATCGGCAGTAAAAAATCAGGCCAAAAACAGTATGCCGTCATTTTATGACTCTTATTAGTGTAAAACACGTTATTGGACTCCGTGGGACGAGTCAGAGAAAATACGTGGTGAAAACCACAGGAAAACGTTTACCAGCATCGCGACTTGCGCATCTGGTCCAAGGGAAATGGCGAATTAACCGGCCCTGGAATCCTGTGCCGAATTTAAAGACAGGCAACTTCGGGCAAATAAAAAGAAGGGGTGAGCAACGGACGCTATTGCGTCAAAGAAAACGCGTTGCGAATGCAACACACTCAGTAAACAACGGATCATTAATCCTATCACCTCCACGCGCGCCGCAGGCTATGCGGCCAGCTATCTCATGAAACCATCCACTATGACATCACGGGTTACAAACCGCTCGCCGTTTATACAGATATGACACAGGAAAAGCAAAATGAAAATATCGCCAAGGGCTATTACAAAAGAAAAAATTGCCGATGATAAATAATGATAGTGGACCAACATGAAAAACTACTGGCACTCGGGCCAAAATGTGACCTAGAATAGCCATCCAGATGTTAATCCATCTATACCGATTAACAGATATACTGCTTAACGGCTTTGATTTGAAGGTAAAGAAACTCATGGCTAAACACCTTTTTACGTCCGAGTCAGTCTCTGAAGGACATCCTGATAAAATTGCTGACCAGATTTCTGATGCGGTTCTCGACGCCATTCTGGAGCAAGACCCAAAAGCGCGTGTCGCTTGTGAGACTTATGTAAAGACCGGAATGGTGTTAGTCGGTGGTGAAATTACTACCAGCGCCTGGGTCGATATTGAAGAAATTACCCGTCGTACCGTGCGTGATATCGGTTATGTCAATTCAGAAATGGGGTTTGATGCCAACTCTTGCGCCGTACTGAGCGCGATTGGTAAGCAATCTCCTGATATCAATCAAGGCGTTGACCGCAGTGACCCATTGGAACAAGGGGCCGGCGATCAGGGGCTGATGTTTGGTTACGCAACAAATGAAACCGACGTACTCATGCCTGCACCGATTACTTACGCTCACCGACTAGTGCAACGCCAGTCAGAAGTGCGCAAAAACGGTACGCTGCCGTGGTTACGTCCTGATGCGAAAAGCCAAGTCACGTTCCTGTATGACGATGGCAAGATTGCGGGCATTGATGCCGTCGTTCTATCTACACAGCATGCCGAAGATATCGCGCAGAAAGATCTGCACGACGCCGTCATGGAAGAAATCATCAAGCCGGTTCTGCCAGCAGAGTGGTTGTCTGCCAACACTAAATATTTCATCAACCCGACCGGGCGTTTTGTCATTGGCGGCCCAATGGGTGATTGTGGCTTAACCGGACGTAAAATCATCGTAGATACCTACGGCGGTGCCGCTCGTCACGGTGGCGGGGCTTTCTCCGGTAAAGATCCGTCTAAAGTAGACCGCTCTGCAGCCTATGCCGCACGCTATGTTGCCAAGAATATCGTTGCGGCTGGCCTGGCCGATCGCTGTGAAATTCAGGTGTCCTACGCGATTGGCGTGGCGGAGCCAACGTCTATCATGATCGAAACGTTCGGCACAGAGAAAGTCTCTACCGAGCAACTGACGCTGCTGGTGCGCGAATTCTTCGATCTGCGTCCTTACGGCTTAATTCAGATGCTGGACCTGCTGCATCCGATTTATCAGGAAACGGCAGCCTACGGTCACTTTGGCCGTGAACATTTCCCATGGGAAAAAACGGATAAAGCCGCACAGTTACGTGACGCTGCTGGTTTATAACATTCTGATTTGTAACATTTTGGTTTGTAACAAACTGGCTTATCACACTCTGTGATGACGGCATTAAAGATAAAACGGCGAATGGATACTCGCCGTTTTTCATTAGTCTTCTTCCTCTCTGTGATCGGTTGCATCCCACCGTGACTCAATTTATTCTCCTTTCATGAGCACACCACGAATTCCTATCGCACATCATCAGGCAGTAATGCGTTGTCTACGCGATAAGCTGCAACAGGCCAATCTTGCGCTGAATACCGATTATCCGGAGCCCACTGTTAACTATCAGCAACGCGGCACGACTGCGGGTAGCGCATGGCTACAGCATTGGGAAATCCGTTTAAATCCATTACTTCTACAGGAAAACCAGCAAGCCTTCATTGATGAGGTCGTTCCTCATGAACTGGCACATTTGCTCGTTTTTGCCCGTTTCGGCAACGTCTCACCGCATGGAAAAGAATGGCAATGGATGATGGAAAAGGTACTTAGCGTTCCAGCCAAACGTACACATCGTTTTGCCGTAAAATCAGTACAAGGCCGAACCTTCTCTTATCAGTGTGACTGTCGACAACATGAGTTAACCGTTCGCCGCCACAACCGGGTCCAACGAGGGGAAACAGAATATCGCTGTCGGCATTGCGGAAAAGCCTTACGTTTTTGCGTAAAAAACACTATTTAAAAGAAAATTTTTAGATTTAAAAACCAGTTATTACATTTGATTGCCACCATGACATCCGGTAGTCTGCCAACTTTGTTGTTTGTGGATTATTTGGAATATGTCTCGCAAAACTCTCGCTATTTTCTCTGCCGGAATCACGCTTTTTTCCGCCGCTGCCTTTAGTCAAAACATCAATAACTTCACACAAGCGAAAGCGGCTGCGGTAGACATCAATCGTGATGCGCCGGGGACATTCTATTGTGGTTGTGCAATAACCTGGCAAGGCAAAAAAGGGACGCCGGATCTTCAATCCTGCGGCTATCAAGTGAGAAAAAGTGAGCTACGCGCCAATCGAATTGAGTGGGAACATGTCGTCCCTGCCTGGCAATTCGGCCATCAGCGCCAATGTTGGCAGGATGGTGGACGAAAGAATTGCAGCAAAGACCCCGTGTATCGCGAAATGGAAACGGATTTGCATAACCTGCAACCGGCGATTGGTGAAGTCAATGGCGATCGTGGTAATGCCATGTACGGACAGTGGAATGGCGGCGGCGATCAATATGGCCAATGCGAGATGAAAGTTGATTTCAAAAATAATCTGGCAGAGCCACCCGTTCGCGCTCGCGGAGCCATTGCCCGTACGTATTTCTATATGCGCGACCAATATCAATTGCGCTTATCCAACCAGCAAACCCGGCTATTTGAAGCCTGGGATAAACAATTTCCGGTGACATCGTGGGAATGTACTCGCGATCGGCGTATCGCAGAAAAACAAGGGAATCACAATCCTTATGTTCAACGAGCTTGCCACTAATGGCTGGCCTACCTACTATACCGATGGTAGGTAATATGCAGTCCAATAAAAACTCATTCTTTCATAAGGCCAGAACATTAGTATGCGAGTACCACGCATTTTTCACCCCGCGCCACTTCCTCTCGGTGGAGGCGAAGTCGATTTGAGCGAAGACGCCGCCAATCATGTTGGGCGTGTTCTGCGAATGAATACGGGTCAATCTCTACAGCTCTTCGACGGCAGTAATTATGTGTTTAACGCAGAAATTATGCTGGCTGAAAAGAAAAATGTGCGGGTGCGTTTCACTGAAGGTCAGTTGGCAGACAAAGAATCGCCGCTTCATTTGCATCTTGGGCAAGTCATGTCACGCGGCGAAAAAATGGAGTTCACCATTCAGAAATCCATTGAGCTTGGCGTAAATATCATCACCCCATTGTTTTCCGAACGATGTGGCGTAAAACTCGATGCTGAGCGTCTTGAGAAGAAAGTCGGACAGTGGCAAAAAATTGCCATCGCGGCCTGTGAACAATGCGGACGCAATCGTATACCGATGATTCGCCCAGCGATGACGCTGGAAGCCTGGTGCGCGGAACAGGATACGGCGTTAAAACTCAATCTTCATCCACGCGCAGTGCAAAGTATCAATACATTACCGTTGCCGGTCAGTCAGATTCGATTGCTCATCGGTCCGGAAGGAGGACTTTCCTCCAATGAAATTTCGATGACCTCGGAATACGGATTCACCGATATTCTATTGGGGCCACGCATTTTGCGTACAGAAACAACAGCACTCACCGCGATTACGGCCTTACAGGTACGTTTCGGCGATCTGGGGTAAAGGAGAAAGTAATGATCAAACTCGGTATTGTGATGGACCCTATCGACACCATCAATATCAAGAAAGACACCAGCTTTGCTATGCTGTTGGAAGCACAGCGTCGAGGGTGGGAACTGCATTATATGGAGATGAACGATCTCTATCTACATGCTGGTGTTGCGCGGGCAACGACCCGCCGCCTGAACGTTCAGTATGACTATGATGGCTGGTATGATTTTTCCGGAGAGCAGGATATCGCGCTGGAAGAGCTCGACGTCATACTCATGCGAAAAGATCCCCCTTTTGATACGGAATTCATTTACGCGACGTACATTCTGGAACGTGCTGAAGAAAAAGGGACGCTGATTGTTAATAAGCCGCAAAGTCTGAGAGACTGTAACGAAAAGCTGTTTACCGCCTGGTTCCCACATTTGACACCCGATACGCTCGTCACGCGTCGGGCAGACAAACTGCGCCAGTTCCATGAAAAACACGGCGACGTTATTCTGAAACCACTGGACGGCATGGGCGGCGCATCCATTTTCCGTTTAAAACAGGATGATGCCAACGTTTCCGTTATTATTGAAACATTGACCGAACATGCCAGCCGCTATTGCATGGCACAAAATTATCTGCCGGCAATCAAAGACGGAGATAAGCGTGTTCTAGTTGTGGACGGCGAACCGGTGCCTTATTGTCTGGCCCGTATTCCCAAAAGTGGCGAAACTCGTGGCAACTTGGCAGCCGGTGGACGCGGCGAAGCCCGTCCTCTCAGCGAAAACGACTGGAAAATCGCACGTGATGTTGCGCCGACTTTGAAACAAAAAGGCCTGATTTTTGTTGGTCTGGATATCATCGGCGATAGACTGACAGAAATTAACGTCACCAGTCCAACCTGTGTACGTGAAATTGAAGCAGCCTACCCGGACTGCTCCATCACCGGAATGCTGATGGATGCCATTGAAAAACGTCTGGCTGAACGCCACCGTTAATCGACTTTTCCAAACAGGAAAAGCGAAATTATTCGGCTCACCTTCTTGGTGAGCCCCACTAAATACCGACAAAGATCGATAACACTACAATGAACTTACAGCATCACTTTCTCATCGCTATGCCTGCGCTACAGGACACGGTATTTAAACGTTCAGTAGTCTACATCTGCGAACATAATGAAGACGGCGCCATGGGGTTAATTATCAATAAACCGATGGATCAGTTTACTGTGGAAAATGTGCTGAAAAAGTTAAAAATCAATCCGGAACCACGTGAACCAGCCATCCGCTTGGATAAACCCGTTTTTTCTGGTGGCCCATTAGCCGATGACCGAGGTTTTATTCTGCATACACCATGTTCCGGTTTTGCATCAAGTATCCCGATCTCTGAAGATACGATGATTACCACATCAAAAGATGTCCTGGAAACATTGGGAACCGCCAAACAACCGCAAAATACGCTGGTCGCGCTAGGCTATTCAGCATGGGATAGCGGCCAACTGGAAAATGAGCTTCTGGAAAACGCCTGGTTAACGACACCGGCTGATAAAAACATTCTATTCCACACCCCCATTGCCGAACGCTGGCGACTAGCAGGAAAAACACTGGGAATCGATATTCATAACATCTCAACAGAAGCAGGACACGCCTGATGGCAAACAGAACCATTATGGCCTTTGACTTCGGAACCAAAAGTATTGGCGTTGCCATCGGTCAAGAGGTCACCCACACCGCTCGTCCTCTCACTTCATTTAAAGCACAGGATGGCATGCCAGATTGGCAAAAGGTGGAAAAACTGTTGAGTGAATGGCAACCCAATCTCGTCGTTGTCGGTCTGCCACTCAATATGGATGGAACAGAACAACCTCTGACAGCACGGGCAAGAAAGTTTGCTAATCGCCTGCATGGTCGTTTTGGTGTTCAGATCGCGCTGCATGATGAACGCCTAAGTACCGTTGAAGCGCGGGCGGATCTGTTCGAACGCGGTGGTTTTCGTGCGCTAGACAAAGGCAGCGTCGATGCAGCATCAGCGGTTGTTATTCTGGAAAGTTGGTTTGAAGCGCAAACGTTGTAACCAATGTTTTAACCATAGCGCTTACCAATAAGCGTGGATGTTTATCCCTTAACGAAATAATCCCGAGTTGCATGACGAGACATTATCGTTTTGAACAACATCGTTTTGAACAACACGCTGACAACTTAAAGCATGACAGGATAGTGTGCCCAATCATTCAGGCACACCCAACTATTTGTATTACCCAATGAAACCGTGCAGCAACGCAACGCGTTTATTCATCAGGGAACTCACGGATAAAGCGCTCAACATCATCCACCATCGATTCGGTACCGACAAAGAAAGGTGAACGTTGGTGAAGTTTCTCCGGCGTAATATCCAAAATACGGTTCTTACCGTCACTGGCTTTACCACCTGCCTGCTCTGCCAGAAGCGCCATTGGATTACATTCATAGAGCAAACGTAGTTTACCCTTAGGGTAGCTCGCCGTACTTGGGTAGAGATAGATCCCGCCCTTCAGCAAATTACGGTGAAAATCAGCAACCAATGAACCAATATAGCGTGAGGTATAAGGACGCTGAGTGGCTTCATCCTGTTCCTGACAGAATTTGATGTATTTCTTCACGCCGACAGGGAACTTGATATAGTTTCCTTCATTGATGGAGTACATATTCCCTTTCTCAGGGAAGCAAACTTTTTCATGCGACAGACAAAAGACGCCAAGAGAGGGATCGTATGTAAAGGCATGAACACCATGGCCAGTAGTATAAACCAGCATCGTGGATGAGCCGTAAACGATATAACCTGCCGCGACCTGTTTGTTACCTGGTTGCAGGAAATCAGCTTCAGTTACCGGCTGCCCTAATGGCGTGATACGACGGTAAATAGAAAAAATGGTGCCAACAGAAACGTTAACATCAATGTTAGAGGAGCCATCCAACGGATCCATCAATACGACATACTTGGCGTTTTCAGCTTTATCGCCGTCAAAGATAACAATCTCATCTTCTTCTTCAGAGGCAATACCGGCCACTTCACCACGAGCTTTTAGAGCGGCTTTCAATTTCTCGTTGGCATACAGATCGAGTTTCATCTGTACTTCGCCCTGAATATTAGAAATCCCGCTGGTACCTAAAATATCAACCAGGCCCGCTTTATTAATATCACGGTGAATAATCTTGGCACCGAGTTTAATAGCAGACAGCAGCGCGGTAAGCTCACCGGTGGCATGAGAGAAATCGTGCTGTTTTTCGACGATAAATTCGCCTAACGTTTTCATAACACTATCCCAAATCTACGAATGAAAAGCGGTTTCATTTATGTACCGCCAACGTTTGCGCATGCAGTGTAGCCCAAAGAGAAAGCGAGTACCTAGTCAAATCCATTTCTTATGGTGGATTCATCGCGTTAGAATGTAAGGCAGACTCACTGTATAGATGGAAAATGTATGCGTATTCATATTTTAGGCATCTGTGGCACCTTCATGGGCGGCCTGGCACTGTTGGCTCGCGCATTAGGCCACCAGGTAACCGGTTCAGATGCAAACGTTTATCCTCCCATGAGTACCTTACTGGAAGAACAAGGCATCACGCTAACGCAGGGGTACGATCCCGCACAGCTCGATCCTGCTCCTGATCTGGTTATCGTGGGCAACGCGATGACTCGCGGAAACCCTTGCGTAGAAGCTGTTTTGGAGCAAGGCCTGCCTTATATTTCTGGTCCACAGTGGTTACATGATTACGTCTTACGCGATCGCTGGGTGATTGCCGTTGCGGGTACACATGGCAAAACAACCACAGCAGGAATGGTGACCTGGATTCTTGAAGATTGCGGTTATCATCCGGGTTTTGTCATCGGCGGTGTTCCCGGTAATTTCACCGTTTCCGCACGCCTTGGTGATAGCCCATTCATCGTTGTTGAAGCTGATGAGTATGATTGTGCATTCTTCGACAAACGTTCCAAATTCGTCCATTACAGCCCACGAACGCTGCTTCTCAATAACCTCGAGTTCGACCACGCCGATATCTTTGACGATCTGAAGGCGATCCAGAAACAGTTCCACCACCTGGTACGTTTGGTTCCCGGCAGCGGAAAAATTATCCTGCCAACCAACGATATCCACCTCAAGCAAGTCATGGGGATGGGATGCTGGAGCGAACAGGAATGGGTTGGCGAAGAGGGTGCCTGGCATGCTAAAAAAGTGACGAACGATGCCAGCCAGTATCAGGTTTATCTCAACGGCGAGCTAGTCGGAGAGGTCCATTGGGGGCTCGTCGGCGAACATAATATGCATAATGGCCTGATGGCAATTGCCGCTGCACACCATGTTGGCATTTTACCTACTGATGCCTGCCGCGCGTTGGGGGGCTTTATCAATGCTCGCCGCCGCCTTGAATTACGCGGGACAGCCCATGGTGTAGCCGTTTACGATGACTTCGCTCACCACCCCACAGCTATTCTCGCCACGCTGGCCGCCCTACGTGGCAAGGTCGGTGGCACCGCCCGCATTCTTGCCGTACTGGAACCTCGTTCTAATACAATGAAAATGGGCATGTGTAAGAATGAGCTAGCCCCGTCTCTGGGCCGGGCAGATGAGGTCTTCTTGTTCCAACCACCGCATATTCCCTGGCAGGTTGCTGAAGTCACCGATGCCTGTATCCAACCAGCACACTGGAGTGCGGACATAGATGCATTGATCGATATGATTATAAAAGCCGCCCAACCGGGCGATCACATTCTGGTCATGAGCAACGGTGGCTTCAGCGACATTCACAATAAGCTATTGAGTGCACTGAAAGAAAAAGCCTTAGCCGCTGAACACAATGATGAATAGAAAGAAAATAGCACAATACTAAATAGCAAAAAGGACGGGAAACCCGTCCTTTTTTACTGCCGTTCAGAGAGTGTTAAACTCGTCGTTCAAACACCTTCGTCACTGCACAAATCAAGCGTCAAACGGATCACGCAGGATCATCGTTTCACTCCGATCCGGACCGGTAGAAATAATATCAACCGGAACACCCGTCACTTCTTCTACACGTTTGATATAGTTCAGGGCAGCCTGTGGTAACTTGCTGTGATCCTGAACACCAAAGGTACTTTCAGACCAGCCAGGCAATGTTTCATAGATCGGCTCAATACCTTCCCAACCTTCTGCCGCCAATGGCGTCGTATCCACTTCGCGGCCGTCAGGCATACGGTACCCTACGCAGATTTTAACTTCTTTCAGACCATCCAACACGTCCAGTTTGGTCATGCAGAAACCTGACAAAGAGTTAATCTGTACTGCACGGCGTACGGCTACAGCATCCAACCAGCCAGTGCGGCGGCGGCGGCCCGTCGTCGCGCCAAATTCATTCCCTTTTTGGGAAAGATGTTCGCCGACATCATCGAACAATTCCGTTGGGAATGGACCAGCCCCTACACGGGTTGAATACGCTTTCACAATACCCAAGACATAATCGACATAGCGTGGACCTAAGCCGGAACCGGTCGCTACACCACCCGCAGTGGTATTGGAAGAGGTGACATACGGATAAGTACCGTGATCAATATCCAGCAGCGTACCTTGCGCCCCTTCAAACATGACAAAATCGCCACGCTGATGCGCTTTGTACAGCAAATCGGAAACATCAACCACCATGGATGTCAAAATATCAGCGATAGCCAATACTTCATCTAACACTTTCTGGTAGTCAACCGCTTCGACTTTATAGTAGTTAACAAGTTGGAAGTTATGGTATTCAACGATATCTTTCAGCTTAACTGCAAAAGTTGCTTTGTCGAACAGATCGCCAACACGCAAGCCGCGACGAGCCACTTTATCTTCATAAGCTGGCCCAATGCCACGGCCCGTTGTACCGATAGCCTTGGAGCCTCGAGCCTTCTCACGTGCGTTATCCAACGCGACATGATAAGGAAGAATTAACGGACAAGCTTCAGAAAGCAGCAAACGCTCGCGTACCGGGACGCCACGCGCTTCAAGTTCCGTCATTTCTTTCATAAATGCGTCAGGAGCCAGTACAACACCGTTACCGATGATGCTGACAACATTTTCACGCAGAATACCTGAAGGAATTAAATGAAGAACGGTTTTTTCACCGTTAATAACCAGAGTATGGCCAGCATTGTGGCCACCTTGGTAGCGCACAACATATTTAGCCCGTTCAGTCAGCAGATCAACGACCTTGCCTTTACCTTCGTCACCCCATTGGGTGCCCAGTACGACGACGTTCTTACCCATCTCAAGAATCACCAGGTTGCTTAAAAAAGGATTCTAACATCTCATCTGTTCGCTTTCAGTACTTTTAGCACACGTTTGCGCACATTTTTCAGATGAATTTTAGCTGCCCATCCGACTACGCAACATATAGTAGATCACACATCCAGCCACCACTATTCCACCACCAAAGCGACGTAAAATATTATCCGGTAACTGAGCCATAGCCAGAATCATGCGCCGCCAGATACGAGGAAACAGCAATGGCCCCAATCCCTCAAGAACCAATACTAAACCAAGCGCCATCCAGATCGTTGAATTCATAAATATTCCTAAAAAATCATCCGTGGGCGTCAAGAAAACGATAGGGATAATTTGCCATCAACCATAAAAAAACCCGTAAAAACGGGTTTTTCAGACTGATGATAAAGTGGTGATTCACAAACCCGCTCCCCATCCGTCATTCATGATATCAACGCATTATCTGAAGAAAGATCCCCGCTTACGCGGGGATAACGAAAGGGAGCGACGTTTATCGACAACCGAAAAAACGATTAACGGCGGAGCGTCGTTTCAGGCGATTTCATATAGCGGAAGAAATCACTATCCGGACTCAGCACCATCACGTCCTGATTATCGCTGAAGCTGCTTTCATACGCTCGCAGGCTACGAATGAAGGAGTAGAAATCAGGGTCTTCACTGAATGCATTCGCAAACAGTTTCGCCGCTTCCGCATCACCTTCACCGCGAGTAATACGCCCTTGGCGTTCGGCTTCAGCCAGCGTACGCGTCACTTCATAATCCGCAGTAGCTTTCAGTTTTTCGGCTTCTTCCTGACCTTGAGAGCGGTGACGACGAGCGACCGCTTCACGTTCTGCACGCATACGTTGATAAATTGCGTCAGAGACTTCCGTCGGCAAGTTAATCTGCTTGATACGTACGTCAATGACCTCAATACCCAATGCCGCCATACTGTTCGGGTTTATGTGCGGCTGCGCAGCGCCGGTAGTCTCTTTTTCAACACGCGCGGCGGCTGACGCAATCGCGTTATCCGCTTCCGTGGTTTCGCCCGTCCCCGTATTCAGCGCTTCACGCACATCAGACATCAACTGACCACGCGAGTCGGTTACGATGCCTTTTACATCCAGACGACCAATCTCAGAACGCAGACGGTCACTGAATTTACGTTTTAACAGCACTTCAGCCTGAGAAATATCACCGCCACCAGTGGCTAGATAATAACGGCTGAAATCACTGATACGCCATTTGATATAGGAATCAACGATCAGGTCTTTCTGCTCTTTGGTAATAAAGCGATCGGCCTGGTTTTCCATCGTCTGGATACGCGCATCCAGCATTTTCACTGAATCAATGAACGGAATTTTAAATTGCAATCCCGGCACATAAATCAACGGTTTATTCTCGTCATCACGCAGCACCTTGCCAAAACGCATGACGATACCGCGCTGACCTTCTTGCACCACAAACAGTGATGCATAGACCACGATCAATACCAGGATCAGGATAAATAGTAAGGGTTTACGCATGGATTATTCTCTCCCTACTCGAGTGATGTCATCACGCTGCGCATTCGCTCTGCGCTGATCCATGATATTTCCATTATTACTGCTACGTGTCTGATTGGAATTCACACCGCTGTTACCCGATGTTAGCGGCAAACGCAACGGATTAGCATTGCTGCTATTCCCCGCCGGGTTCGGGTTCACGCCAGAAGCTTGCCCGCGCAGCATCTGATCCAATGGCAGTACCATCAGATTACTGCCTTTGTCATTCACCAGAACCTTACGGGTATGACTCAACACACGCTCCATCGTTTCGATGTACAAACGCTCGCGAGTAATCTCAGGTGCCGCCTTATACTCAGGTAAAACCCTGGCAAAACGAGCGACCTCACCTTGAGCTTCGAGAACGGTACGTGCTTTGTAAGCACGAGACTCTTCGAGAATACGTTGAGCCTGACCATTAGCACGAGGTTGAACCTCATTCGCATAAGCTTCCGCTTCACGAATATATTGCTGTTCGTTCTCACGTGCTGCAATTGCATCGTCAAACGCCGCCTTCACTTCTTCCGGCGGACGCGCCGTCTGGAAGTTAACGTCCAACAGCGTTATCCCCATGTTATAAGGGCGCACGGTTTCTTCCAGCACACGCTGAGTGTCCGTACGAACAATGGTACGGCCTTCGGTCAGAATCTTATCCATGGTGTATTTACCAATCACACCACGCAACGCGCTATCGGTAGCCTGACGCAAACTGTCATCAGCATTCGTCACACTAAACAGGTAGCGTTCAGGTTCCGTCACACGATACTGAACGTTCATCTCGACGCGAACCACATTCTCATCAGAAGTCAGCATCACGCCCGCGGTGGCGAGCTCTCGCACCGATTCCACGTTAACCGCTCTGACAGAATCAATAAATGTCGGTTTCCAGTTCAACCCAGGATCAACCTGATGACTGAATTTACCAAAACGCGTGACGACGCCACGCTCGGCTTCTTTTATGGTATAGAAGCCACTGGCCGCCCAAATGACGACAGCAGCAACAGCGGCAATACCGACAACCCGGCCACCAAGGCCAGCGCCACCGGATGTACCACCGTTAGATCCCGAGCTTCTTCCGCCTCCCAGATCGCTGAGCTTTTTACTCAGCTTACGGAAGATATCGTCCAGATCCGGTGGCCCCTGATCTCCTCGGCCACCTTTATTATTATTTCCGCCAGAGTTGCCGCTATTATTATTGCTGCTCCCCCACGGGTCGCGGTCCTGTCCGTTATTACCGGGCTGATTCCACGCCATGTTTTAGCTCCATTCTTTATGATAGGTGTTCTTCAGGTTCAATATCCCAGAGTCCGTCAGACTATTTCGCCGTTCAGACAATTTCTGCCAGTCAGACAATATAATCCACCAGTTCCTGCTCTTGTTTACAAAGACGACGCCAGTCGGCGATGGGCATACGGATAACCAAACCAATATGTCCGTCCTCTTCAATCCATTCTTTTTCTATTGCCTGAAGCTGGTAAAAGCGGCTACGCAAGCGTCCTGCCTGTGGAGGAAGGCTCAACGAATATTGCGCAATTTCCCCAGATAGCCGCTCAGTCAACGCTTGAAATAGCAACGGAATGCCATCACCGGTCTGGGCCGAAAGCCAGACTCTGACCGGTAAATTTTCTTCGTTGCGATCGATGCGCGGTTCAAAATCATCCAGCATATCGATTTTGTTCATTACTAACAGCGTAGGAATATCGTCTGCTTCTATTTCTGCCAGCACGGTATCTACAGCATCGATATTCTCATCAAGACGAGCATCGGCGGCATCGACAACATGCAATAACAGGGAAGCCTGACGCGTTTCCTGTAATGTAGCCTTAAACGCAGCCACCAGATCATGCGGTAACTGACGGATAAAACCCACGGTATCCGCCAGCACCGTATCGCCGACATCATCTACCTCAATACGGCGTAATGTCGGGTCCAATGTGGCAAATAACTGATCGGCGGCATACACGTCCGCCGACGTAATCTTGTTAAACAACGTTGATTTACCGGCATTGGTGTAGCCCACCAATGAAACAGTTGGCACATCTGCACGCGTTCGCGCCCGACGCCCCTGTTCACGTTGTTTCTCAACCCGTTCGAGACGGGATAAAATCTGGCTGATACGGTTGCGTAACAAACGTCGGTCCGTTTCGAGCTGAGTCTCCCCAGGACCACGTAAGCCAATTCCGCCTTTTTGCCGCTCAAGGTGCGTCCATCCACGAACCAAACGCGTTGCAAGATGGCGTAACTGCGCCAGTTCTACCTGTAATTTCCCTTCGTGGGTACGTGCGCGTTGGGCAAAAATATCTAAAATCAATCCAGTACGATCAATCACCCTGCACTCGCACAAACGCTCAAGATTACGCTCCTGAGCCGGCGTCAGCGCGTGATCAAATAACACGACAAACGCATTTGTCTCTTTTACAACCTGAGCAATCTCTTCGGCTTTCCCTTCACCAACAAAATACTTAGGGTGCGGCGCCTTACGACTGCCAGTAATCACCTGCAATGACTCAATGCCAGCAGAAGACACCAGAGATTCAAACTCCAGCAAATCTTCCGTGTCTTTGTCTTGCGAGAAGTAAATATGAACTAGTATGGCTCGTTCACCAGCTTCATAACGGTCAAACAAGCGGGTAACCCCTCAAGCGAACAAAAAACACCAAAGCGAGGAAAACCAGTGATACATTCTGTTCCCCCGCCATGGTGAATGGACAATACGCTTTATTCAGCGTCATCACTTTCCTGTGGCTGTTGCTGTCCAGCCGGATTACTACCGTGGTAATTCGTAGTGCCAGGATTATTACTATGGTGAGAGACCGGACGGGATGGAACAACGGTAGAAATAGCGTGTTTGTACACCATCTGGCTGACCGTATTTTTTAACAAAATGACAAACTGATCAAAAGACTCAATCTGACCTTGTAACTTGATACCATTCACCAAATAAATCGAAACCGGAACACGTTCGCGACGCAATGCGTTCAGGAACGGATCTTGCAAAGATTGCCCCTTAGCCATTCTATATTTTCCTTATTTGTATGTTGTTTGTAACAAAGAACCCTATGGCTCTAAAATAACGATGTCAAAAAATTTGTGCGCTGAGACTTACCAATTGTACACAATCACTCAACCTATGCACTAACAACCTGAATGACCTTATCCAGTGCTTCTTGTGGTTTTTCACTGTCTAACCAGCAAACGTCATCCCAACCACGCAACCAGGTCATTTGTCGCTTGGCAAGTTGCCTTGTCGCACATACCCCCCGGTAAACCATTTCATCGTAATCAATTTCACCGGATAAATATGACCACATTTGGCGATAACCAACACAACGAATAGAAGGCAACGCCGTATGCAAATCGTTGCGGGCAAAAAGCGCCCGAGCCTCCTTCTCAAAACCCGCTGCCAACATCTGATGAAAACGCTGTTCAATCCGCTGGTGCAACAACTCGCGTGTCGCCGGAGCGATAGCAAACTGATGAACTTTATACGGTAACGCTTCACCAGACATTTTTGTCAGTTCAGTTAAAGTGTTACCTGAAACGAAAAAAACTTCCAGTGCCCGCGAGAGTCTCTGTGGATCATTTGGATGAATCCGAGCCGCAGCGACAGGATCTATCTCACATAACTGTCGGTGCATAGCTTCCCAGCCCATTTCTTCCGCCTGCGCTTCAATACGTTGCCGCACGGCAGCATCGGCAGACGGTAAAGGCGAAAGCCCCTCAAGTAAGGCTTTAAAGTAAAGCATCGTCCCACCGACTAACAGGGGAATACGCCCGGACGTACTGATACGCGCCATTTCCCGTAATGCGTCTCGCCGGAAATCCGCCGCCGAATACGCCTCGGAAGGATCGAGTATATCGATTAAGCGATGTGGCGCTTGCGCCAACTCTTCCGTGCTCGGTTTCGCGGTGCCGATATCCATTCCTTTGTAGATGAGGGCGGAATCGACACTAATCAACTCTACGGGCAAATATTGGCGTAATGTCATCGCCAGCGCCGTCTTACCCGATGCCGTCGGCCCCATAATAAAAATAGCGGGGGGAAGTGGCATCGTTCCAACCTTACTCATGCTGCAACGCCTTGATAGCGGTATTCATGTCCACCATCTGTAAAAGTTTAGCCGGTGGAGCCTTTACCAACTGGGGACAAAGTCGCTCAACATCGGTCAAAAGTTGTATTGCCTGAGAGTGTCCCCAGACCACCTGTTCACTTGCCAGCCAGGTTACCAGCCACTCAGATAACGCACTTTGCTCAACCGTTTGATTATCGGCCAGATAGCCTAACAGTTCTGAGATCAAGTTTTGTAAATTTTGTTGGCGTAATGGTAAAGGTACCGCTCTGAGCGTCGCACGTTGCGCTTCAACCAAAACATCAATGCCAAACATTTTTAGCAACGGCTGATGCGCAGCCAGAATAGCCAACTCAGATTTGCCCAACGTCAGGCGCTGTGGAATAAGAAGCGGTTGTGGCCGCAGCCCCTCCTCAGGTGGCGTCAGTTGTATCAGTTTCAGGTAATGCGCCGCCACGGGCAAAGAAAGCAAAGCCAATCCCTTATGGTATTCCAATAAAGCATAACAAGGAGGATACACCGTTAAGACTCGCCCAAAACCAGCGGCATGACTTTCAAGCGGTGATTCATGAGAAACGACCGTTGTTTCTGCTATTCCGTGTCGTGCCGACTCGACAACATCGGCGGATTGAGAATCAATAAGAGGAGCTGGCGCAAGCGATCGAGATGAGGCATCGTTCGAATCATCGACTTGCAGCAGTTTCTTATAAAGCTCACCTTGTTTTTTCTGATACGGAGAACCGGCCGGATAAGCAGGAACGTCAGATTCTCGAACCTTATTCTTATTCTCATGACCAGGTTTTTTTCCCGCCGATGAAGACGTTGTCTGAGCAAAGAGGTTTTCTCCCGCCGCCGTGCGGTTTTCCTGTTGCCACTGCATGGGTTGTTCGGTTCCTGGCTCAGAGATAGCAAGCATCGGTGCAGATGCCTGCTGCAACACCGTCATCACCGCCTGGTAAATGAAATCATGCACCAGTCGCGCCTGATGGAACCGCACTTCATGTTTAGCCGGATGAACATTGACATCCACTTGATGAGGATCGATTTCCAGATATAAGACATAAGCGGGCTGTTGATCGTCGTTAAGCTGATCCTGATAGGCTTGCCGAATAGCATGGTTGATTAACCGATCCCGCATCATACGTCGGTTAACGTAACAATATTGCATTTCAGGTAATTGCTTGGCTCCAGCCGGATCCGCGACCCAGCCATGGATCGTCAAGTCATCGTGCTGCCATGACACCGTTAAAGCATGCTGTAAAAATGCGCTACCGCAAATACTCCCCAAACGACGCTCATGCTGAGAAGGATCGCTGGCGGGCCGGTATTGTCGAATGAGCTTACCGTTATGATGCAAGGTAATCGCAATATCGAAATGGGCCAATGCGATACGGCGTACCACCTCATCAATATGGGTGAACTCCGTTTTCTCTGTACGCATGAATTTACGGCGAGCGGGGGTGTTATAAAACAGATCCAACACTTCCAGCGTCGTGCCAACCGGATGTGCCGCAGGCTTGACCGTCACCGCCATGTCACGCCCTTCAGCGTAAGCCTGCCATGCCTCGGACTGCTCTGCGGTACGTGATGTCAGCGTTAAACGAGAAACAGAACTGATACTGGCCAATGCCTCCCCGCGAAATCCCATACTGACAATCGCTTCCAGATCATCAAGCGAGGCAATTTTGCTGGTTGCATGACGAGCCAGCGCCAGCGTCAATTCATCCTTACCAATACCGGCACCGTTGTCGCGGATACGTATCAATTTGGCGCCACCGCGTTCTATCTCAATATCAATACGCTTAGCGCCAGCATCCAGACTATTTTCCACCAGTTCTTTGACGACTGAGGCGGGGCGCTCCACCACTTCCCCGGCGGCAATCTGATTAGCCAATTGCGGTGGCAGAACCTGAATCGGCATGATGTTTCCCTCTTGCCTATCTGAATAAGAAATTAGGGTAAAACAGGGGATTATGCAGATGGAATAATCAACGTTTGCCCAAGCTGTACATTACCTGATGTCATTGCATTTGCTTGTTGAATCTCTTTCATGCTGACGCCATAGCGAGCAGCGATCGCACTCAGGCTATCGCCACGTACCACTTTATGCTTTACCGGTACGGCTTTTCTCGTACTCGCCGTCGACACGTTCGAACCTGTCGTTGAGACCACCAAACGCTGACCAACCCAAACGATATCCTTATTTAATTTATTCCGTTCGCGGATCGACGCCATGCTCACGCCATAGCGCGCCGCTATGGCAGATAGGGTTTCACCTCGAACAACGGTGTGCCGGACTGTGCCATTACGGTTATTTCCACTTTCCTTTTCTACCGCTATCGCCGCGCCAGTGTTTTTATTTGCCGCCGTCTGAGCCGGGCGGCTTTCCTGCTTTGGGGCGGATTGCAACGGGTGTGCCTGGAAGTAGCTTCTCAACCCCAGATAAATCGCATTGGCAATTTTATCCTGATAGGCACCACTTCCTAATAAACGCTCTTCTTCCACATTGCTGATAAACCCGGTTTCAACCAATAGCGATGGTATATCAGGAGAACGCAACACCCCCAAACTGGCATGTTCAGGACGACGTTTATGCAAGCCCCCAACACGTTGCAACTCACGCAACACCTTGGTCGCCACGTCATAGCCAACACGCTGTGAATGCCCGAACTGCAAATCCAACACCGCTTGACTCAAATAAGGATCGGCACCGCTATTGGCCAATAAATCACCCGCACCGCCCAACAATTCAGACTGTTTTTCATGCTGTTCCAGCCAGCCCGCCATTTCACTGTTTGCCCGTCGATTCGACAAAACCCACACCGATGCTCCGGTTGCACTGCGGTTCGGTGCAGCATCTGCATGGATAGAAACCAGAATATTGGCCCCCTGCTTACGAGCAACGTCAGAACGCCCCATCACGGAGACAAAATAATCGCCATCACGCGTGAGCACAGGCCTAAAGGCAGGGTCATTATTCAAAAGCCCTTGCAGTTTACGAGCAATCGCAATGGTGACATTCTTTTCGCGTAAGCCATTCAGTCCTATCGCGCCGGGGTCCTGCCCGCCGTGCCCGGCATCAATGGCTACCACAACTCGCTCATTACCCCCCGTTACACGGGCAGACGATCTGGCTGAGGTATTACTGTTCACCACAACGGTGGATTTGTTGTTAAACGGATTTTTAGCAGGCTCAGTCGTCACCGGACGTGACTGACCAGAATCAGCCGGAGTGCTTCTTGCCACCGTTTTAGGCTTATCTCCCGTTACGGTGAACACGACGGTATACCCTGATCCCGTTTTTTGCGTCACTGCGCGGGTTTTCGCTGATTGCGTCAAATCCAACACCAGACGCAAACTTTGTGCATCTTGCGCATTGCTGGTACGAATGCGTTTAATCAGATTCTGCCCGCTAAAATCCAGAGGCAGTCCCTGAATGAGTCCGGTCTGGCGAATATCAATCACCACCCGTGCAGGATTAGTGAGTGGAAAAAAAGCGTAGATAGGTTGACCACTAAAGCTCAGGCTTACCGTCGCCTGACCAGACGCATTATCGACTTTTATATCAGACAGGTTAGCGGCCCAAACCGATCCGGCAAGCATCAGCCATACGCCTATCAATATTCTCATCATTCGGCTCATCATGATGCCGTTATCCCTGACTGTTCGGCCAGACGCTGCAAAATGGTCTCTCCTCGTGCCGATAAGGCGATAAAATTAGCCTGCCGCCCCAGTTCCCAATAATGTAAATGCAGTTCAATGTCGGCATCGGGTAAAACGCCAGCGCCTTGCTGAGGCCACTCAATCAGGCAAATAGCATCCTGTTCCAGATAATCACGAATCCCCATAAACTCAAGCTCTTCCGGATCGGAAAGACGATAGAGATCAAAATGATAAACGGACAGCGGTGTGAGCTCGTAAGGCTCGACAAGCGTATATGTCGGACTTTTTACGTTTCCTTTATGACCCAAAGCTTGTAAAAATCCACGACTGAATGTGGTTTTTCCCGCACCAAGATCGCCATACAGATGGATAACAATGGCACTGTCGCAGGTCGCCTTAGCCAAGGTGGCCCCTAATGCAATCGTTGCTGCCTCATCCGGCAGGGGTAGTACAATTTTTTTCATTCTGTCTTTTCTAATGGTATCCGCTCAGGATTTACATATTGGGACAATACCGGCATCAGGCCCGTGGCCAACATGCCTCGTGTTCCATATCGTTCAGCCAGATAGTCAGCAGCAGCGCCATGTACGACGCAGCCCGCACATGCCGCATCATATAGCGATAACTTTTGCGCCAGCAAACCACCAATGATGCCAGCCAACACATCGCCCATACCGCCAGTCGCCATCCCCGGATTACCGACATCAGCAATGGCAAGCCGCCCTTGCTCATCGGCGATCACCGTTCCTGCGCCTTTTAACACCACCACACCACCATAACGTCGCGTCAACTGCTGCACTGCAAGTAAGCGATTACTTTCAACATCAGACACACAGCAATTCAATAAACGGGCCGCTTCTCCGGGATGCGGCGTCAACACGCGATTTTGCCGTTTATGAGGGTCGATTGCCAGCATGTTAAGCGCATCGGCATCCCATAACATGGGTTTGTTACAATTTTCTGCCAGACGCAGTGCATTTTTCCCCCATTCATCCTGTCCCAGACCCGGCCCGATCACCACGACATCAGCCCATTCCAGACCTTGCCGCAGCGTATCGGTTGTCAGTTCTTGCACCATCAACTCAGGCCGAGCCACCAGAAACGCCGCTTGATACTGTTTGTGAGTGAGTACTCGCACTAAACCAGCACCCGTCCGCAGTGCCGCCTCTCCGGCCATCAACACCGCACCACCCAAGCCGACGTTGCCCCCGACCACCAGCAATCTACCATTATCACCTTTATGTTGACCGGCAGGGCGAGGCGTTAGCCATTCCGAAAGCTGCCTCGCGGTCAGCCGACGTATCGGCGCTATTTGGTCATCTAACCATGCCTGCAACCCTAACGAGCGATAATATAATTTCCCAATCTGCTCACGGGCTCGGCCAGTCAGTAGCCCAGGCTTCAACGCGATAAACGTCACCGTCTGCGCAGCACAAATCGCGACACCTGCACAGGCACCGGTTTCAGCATGCAGACCAGAGGGAATATCCAGTGAAATAATGGGGGCAGGATAGGCATTTGCCTGAGTAATTAACGTAACATAAGGTGCACGCGGCGCTGCGGAAAGGCCGGTCCCGAGCAGACCATCCACAATGAGATCGATCCCTTCCGGCCACAAGGTATCAGCCTCAGACTCATCAACATTTTGAATACTACCGCCTTGATCCAACCAGCACTGTCGGGCAAGACCGGCACATTCCGGTAGTGATTTCTCACTGGTGCAGGCAACAACATCCACCGTAATCCCTGACGCCCGCGCCAAACTGGCGATCACATACCCATCACCACCGTTATTGCCGTGTCCTGCCAGCACCCGCCAACGTCTGGCCAAAGGATAACATTGACGGGCCACCTGAAATGCGGCTTCCCCCGCTCGCTGCATGAGCACCCACAGTGAAAGCCCTGATGCCCTGGCACCATTGGCCTCTTCACGACGAACCCACTCGGCGTAGAACACCGAGTCGGGTAACATGGTAGATGTCGTATCTGGGTAATCAGACTCGCTGGCGTTATGCATGTCGATCTCGATCAATGACATAGAACATGCATTTCAAATTAGCAAGGTCTGCCCCGCTTCGCCAGAGGGAACAGACAATGGGTACTGACTAACGAGATATCTCAGGCAGAGAACTAAAAAACTGTTCGATGCGTTTTACCGAGTATTGCAACGTTTGTTCATTAAAAGCGTTTTTTAATACATCAAGCGCATTTGATAGAAAGGCTGACTCAGTGGACAAATCTATCTCAGCAAAGGGATTATCAATCTCAGTGCTCTTTAGCTCATTAAACTGTTTTTCAACATTACTTTGATATTCGCGCCCCCATTCTGCATGTTGAATAGCAGCGAAACGAACAAAACCAATAAACTCCTCCAGCCCTTTAACAACATCGCCGGATTCCATCGTTTCTCGATACTTTTCGTATCGTTCAGGTTCTTTCTCTTTCATCACCGCATCCCAGTCCACTTTATATTCGGATGTTCCGGGTATACGCGAAGGGGGCTCGTAATAAGATATATTGCCCTTTTCATCTGTTGTACGCGTCTGCGAAATCGCGGCGATTTGCTTCATCGTATCCAGAAAAGGCTGTTTTTGATCATCATCGATATAGTGTTCGGCCAGATAGGCGGCTTGAGACAGCCCCAGAGCTAAAGACGCTTGACGCTGTTCCCCACTTAGCGCTGAGCTATTCATGAAGTTTTCATCAATAATGCGATAAACCGCCTGCGATACCTGTTCAGGTTGTTCGGCTAGCGCCCGTGACAATGTATTGTCGATATCAGCAGAAAAAAAACGGCGAGCAGGTTGCGATATAATATCGTCTTGTAACTGTTTGCGCCCTTCCTGACTAATTTGCACTGGCTCATAGGTCGTTTCCGAAGAGGGTGCAACCTCCACCATTTTTGCCGCTTGTCGTTGATTAATGTCGATACTAATATCAATATCTTTATTTACAACACGATAAGAAGAAAGCGGTACCATTTCCATATTATATTCCCAGAGTTTTATTATCGGATATAGCGTGGATACGTCTCTGTTATCGGTATTAAGCATCATAATCTTAAGGTTTTTGCGTTCACGATGAACCACTCCCCTCAGAGATATCCTGGCATTGTGATAAAATCAGGTGATACGGTGCACTTTTACGGTTCCTCATGTCATACCCCTACGATCTCAGCGAATTAGCGCAACTCATCAAACAATGGGGCCAGACACTGGGATTCCAGCAGGTCGGTATTTGTGATACCGATTTGTCTCATGAAGAACCCAAGTTACAGGCTTGGTTGGACAAACAATATCACGGAGAAATGGAATGGATGGCCCGTCACGGTATGCTACGTGCTCGCCCTCATGAACTATTACCGGGAACGCTACGAGTCATTAGTGTTCGAATGAATTATCTTCCAGCCAACGCGGCATTTGCCCGCACATTAAACAATCCGTTATTAGGCTATGTCAGTCGCTATGCACTGGGTCGTGATTACCACAAATTACTGCGCCAGCGTCTAAAAAAGCTTGGCGATCAAATTCAGGCTTACTGTGGAGAACTGAACTTTCGCCCGTTTGTTGATTCCGCACCGATAATGGAACGCCCACTGGCCGCTAAAGCGGGGATTGGCTGGGTTGGTAAACACTCACTAATACTCAATAGAGAATCCGGTTCCTGGTTCTTTCTCGGCGAATTGCTGATTGATCTCCCCCTACCCGTTGATCAACCACAGGATGAACAATGCGGACGCTGTGTTGCCTGTATGACGACTTGTCCAACCGGCGCAATTGTCGCCCCTTATACCGTGGACGCACGACGCTGTATTTCTTACCTGACAATCGAACTTGAAGGCCCCATTCCAGAAGAGTTTCGTCCATTAATGGGAAATCGAATCTATGGATGCGACGATTGCCAGTTAATTTGCCCCTGGAATCGCTTTTCACAACTGACTGATGAAGCAGACTTTAGCCCACGAGCCTCCCTACATGCATCCGAGCTCATTGTGTTATTTGCCTGGAATGAAGAAAAATTTCTGCGGATAACGGAAGGATCGGCGATTCGACGTATCGGTCATATTCGCTGGCTGCGCAATATTGCTGTCGCACTTGGTAACGCCCCTTATCAGGACCATATCGTATTGGCATTACAGAGCCGTCTGGGCGAAAGCGATCTATTGGATGAACATATTCATTGGGCTATAAAGCAGCAGTTGATGCGCCGCACAGAACAGGAAATTGAGGTTCAATCTCCACAGAAAAAAAGGCTGATTCGAGCGATAGAGAAAGGCTTACCGCGCGATGCATAAGCCGTCAATGCCAATGTTACCCGTCTTTATCCCAGCCTGTGCATAAATATAAAAAGTCTTTGCCAATCAACTGTCACAAAAAGTACAAGTGATCGGCGCAACGTTTTACAAGTAAATATTATTTATATATATCAATTAGATAAATAATATCATTTTATCGACATCGCACAACGCCACAAAGATGATGCCAAAGCGGACTGTGGATAACTCTGTTCAAAAAAATATTATTTTTTATATCGAACGATGAGAAAAAGCAAAAAATAGAGAAAGGTACTAGATGAAAAAATATTGGAGCGGGAAACGAGACTCGAACTCGCGACCCCGACCTTGGCAAGGTCGTGCTCTACCAACTGAGCTATTCCCGCATATCTAGCTGAACTGATTGCCTTTTACCTTCGGAAAAGGATAAATGGCAACAACAATCAGGTGCACTATCTTGTTGAATTAATTATAACATCATGAATTATATAACTATTTCATGCTTAACCGATTCAACGGTCAGCATTATGTACTAATCGAGTAGTGCTCGCAAGCCCTTTTCATAGAAAAAGATGCTATCTGAGCAATAGCACCAACTTAAGCATTTACGGCGTAGCGTGTAGTTTCCCGCGAGAATCCATGGAAATCAGAACAACTGACGAGATAATCAGTAACGTCCCCAACCAGTCAGGCACGGTAAAGGTTATACCCAACAGCAGCAGAGATAACAGCGCACTACTCAGAGGCTCGGCACAACTCAGAATACTGGCTTTTGGCCCACCGATCATCTGCGCACCTTTTAGATAGAGACTAAAGGTAATCGTTGTACCAATCACCACTAAATAGAAAAACGCAAATAACACGCCATTACTTGCCGTGAAGGTCATATCCTGCCGAGCATAAAACGGCACCAACATCGCGCCCCCCAACAACATACTCCACCCAACTATCGGTAACGTCCCATAGCGAGCGATTAACGCCGATGGATAGGTCGTGTAAAAGGCCGCAGCAAAAGCCGAGGCGATCCCCCAGCACAATGCGTCTGAAGAAATGGAGATAGAGGTGAAATTACCATGCGTTACCAGCAGGAACGTTCCCACTAATGAGGTGAGTATCGCCGTAGCAATCAACACACCAGGACGTTTTTTACGGACCAGAGCAAACCAGGCCACGATAATCGTCGGTGATAAAAATTGCAGGATAGTGGCAGTCGCGGCGTTGGATTTTTCAATGGTGAGCAAAAAAGTGAATTGAACCGTTAACGCGCCAAATAACGTAAAGCACAACAGGCGGACACAATCCTCCCGATGTCGAATAACAGCAAAGATTTTATCACCATGCGAAAACGACAACGTTAACAGAATCAAACCAGAGAACAACAACCGCAGCATGGTCAATGATTCTGATGAAATATGGCTCTGCTCCATAATATACTGGGCGCAGACACCAGAACTGCCCCACAAAATGGCGGCAAGCAACACATACAGCATCCCTCTTCTACTCACACTCATTGAAGCCTCTGTTTCCCATTAAACACACGTCAAATACCACGGCTTACCACCATGTAAACATTCAAATAATCCTACGTAGCAACCGACAACCACCACTGAACATCGTTGTTCTGCCAGATTTTATCTTACTGATAGGGAGATCACCTACTGTGAAAATTTGAGTCTGCCCTTGAACACCGCAGAGTCCACTCTTTCCAGATAGGCTAAGGTTATACGGTTAAATATATTGAGTTCACATCGATCCACCGATCCTTGCCCTATAGTCAGTTGCTCACGGCAAATAAATTGATCTCCCCATATTGCAGACGTACATTGAATAAACATTGCAACAATAGCTTAACAACAAGGATTTTTTACTATGCGTACCGTCAAGAAAACGCACATAGCTTATCGCGATGATATCGAAGATTTGGTCACACGCAGACCCGTTCCAGGTCCAGAGCTCGATCAGATTGATCCTTTCCTGTTCCTCAATCATCACGGCCCGCAAGTGTACCAACCGAACAATCATGGACTGCCATTCGGCCCGCATCCACATCGTGGTTTCGAAACCGTTACCTTCATTCTTGAGGGTTCACTGGCGCACTATGACTCAGGGGGACATGAAAGTATTATTGAAGCCGGTGGCGTACAGTGGATGACCGCCGGATCGGGTCTTATCCACGCTGAAGTTTCACCGCCTCACTTTAAGCAAGAAGGCGGCGCAATGGAAATACTCCAGCTATGGGTCAATCTTCCTTCTCAACTCAAGATGACACATCCACGTTACTCGGGTGTGCAAAAAGAGGCGATCCCTCGGCTACCTTTAGACGATGGCAAAGGGCAACTGGAACTCATCTCAGGCGAATTTTTGGGGGAGCATGGCCCCATCACGCCACTTACTGGTGTGTTTATGTCCGTGGTACGTTTATCGGCCAGTGCGAAAACCACACTCTCTGCGCCCAAAAACCGCAACGTATTCCTTTATATCGTCACTGGCGATGTTGCGATCGCGGGTCAAAACGTTCAGAAATGGCATTTAGTCGATCTGAATAACGATGGCGATGCATTCGAAGTCGAAGCGCTAAGCCAATGCATTTTGTTATTTGGACATGCTGATCCGCTTAATGAGCCGGTCTGCGCTCAGGGACCTTTTGTGATGAACAATCAGGAAGAGATCAAACAGGCGTTCGCTGATTACAGGGCTGGTGTCTTTCATCAAACAGGGAAATTGCCAGAATTGAAAGACTGAGAATGGAACCCAAGGATGGGGACGATAACCAAGCCTGCTCACGGAACGTCGTACCATCACTCCGTTTGATCGCAGGCACCGAACTAGTATTCTCGTTTGAAATCAACCTCACCTCGAAGTGTGCCATTGGCGTGAAATCGGGCGAGGTTATCCAAAAATAACGCCCCCATCAAGCTGGGCACCATCGGCCCTGCAATGTGTGCCGTCAATGTCAGATTTGGCGATTGCCAGAATGGGTGGTCAGTTGGTAACGGTTCCTGGCGAAACACATCCAGCACCGCACCAGCAATTTGGGCATCATGCAACGCGGCCAGCAAATCATCATCAACTACAGCACTGCCACGCCCTACATTGATAAACAAGGATGAAGATTTCATCGCTGCAAACAAGCTGGCGTCATAAATATCCGTCGTCGCCGACGTATCGGGCAGGAGATTGATAACATAATCGGCTTCCGACACCGCATCAGACAATTCAGCGAGACACATGACTGTTTTAAAATCAGGATGATGTCTTGCCGTACTCGCAATACCATACAGCGTGACCCCAAAAGGTCTTAGAAAACCAGCAACTTCGCTGCCGATCTCTCCCGCACCAACAATCAGCACATTTTTACCAGCCAACGATCCGGGCAACCGATGATCCCACCGTTGTTCCGCTTGACTAAGCTGCCGTTCTGCCAAACGCAGCTCATGTCTGAGCATATAGGCAATCACATATTCGGCTATAGGCTGCCCAAACACACCGACAGCCCGGCTTAAACGGTAGTCACGCGGCAACTCATTAGCCAATAATGGCTTGAATCCTGCCCAGGTGGACTGTAGCCACCTCGGTTTTACCCCTTGAGCGAGCAACAGGGCCGCAGTATCCGGCTCACCGAGCCAAATCGGGCAACTTGAGGCCTGTTCTGCGGAGCCCTCTGATATCACCAATTCCAGTTCTGGCGCACAATGATTCAAAACGGAACGTATTTCATCGGCACGCGAGTCCAATAAAAGAATAGCGCTCATAAACACCTTTCTTAAATGGGTGAAGCCAGCGTTCTTCTCCACCCATTATGACCAATTTCAGTTGATGGTATCACCAACCGCCGCCGCCACCACCACCGGAGCCGCCACCAGACGAGCCGCCACCGGAGGAACCAGAGCCAATCGACGTCCCCCCTCCTCCGCCAGAACCAGCTCGAGGTGGCTTCGATGACGACGAGGTACACGCCCTGCTGAACTGAGAAACCGACTCCCATCCCGTATTGTGAAAAACATCAGATGCCACTTGATGTCTCTTCAGATACTGAGCAAACGTATTAGCCCACGTTTCTCCAACCCCCAATGCCAAAGCGTAAGGCAGCATACGCTCAAAGTGCATAACCAATTTGTCAGGTGGATACAGCGTTTCATAACGGCGCTCTTCTGCGGCACGGAGATACATAGTCATCCCTTTCGCTACGGACAATCCATTCAATCCTTTCTGGGTATGACGCGGTACAATGCAGAAAAAACCCAAACACAATAACAAGCTTACCGACCAGGCTCTCTGATATCCTTCAGGAAGCGCGGATGATGTGAATATATTAAAGAGTAACAAGCCGAAAAGCAGCGTGAAGAGGAAACCGACCAACTGCAAAAAGAATAATATTTTGCTTTCTTCGCTACCCCGTTGCATCGCGGAATAACGTATATACTTCATGATCTTAAAAAACAACACTACACAAATCAGTAAGAAAGGCATGCTGATTATCGTGGAAATAGCCGATCTAAGATCGAAAAAAAGACCGTAAAGGATCGGTACAAATAGAGTGAGTATGATCCCCGTCTTCACTGCGCTAGAAATCGATAAGAAAAGGGTCGCTTGCTCCTCTTTATAACGCGCCTCCTGAGCATTGCGCGCTTCCAGCATTTTTTCTGAACGCAGGGTGTTTTCCGTAATATCCAACTTCGTGCTTTTACCGGGAAACAAGATCTTAAGAAACGTCCTATCTTCAGGCGTCAGATTTTGAGAGGCACTATCGGGCAGACGCGTAAGCCATTGCTCCTCTCGCTCTGGCGTCATTCCCCCCCTTCGGGTTTTTCTGGATTTATATTTGATTTTTGTCAGTGCGATAGCACGTCTGGAAACCAGATCCAATATATCGCTGGAGAAAGCCATATTATCGTAGGTACGCAGAATGAGATAACGCACATAGCCCGGAGAAACCCCATCAGGAATGCTGTACAACGGCACAACCGCTGGCATGGTTAAGCGAGCAGCAGCCACATGCTTACGCCACCATAGCAGGTAGTAAATCGCGATCAAAAAGGAGGGAATCCACAGAACCCAGCTTTTCTGCGTGGGGGAAAGCCATTCCCCCAGTAGGGAATCTCCCTGCGGCGCAGGCGCTGAGGCCAGAATATTGCGCGGCCATGTATAAGCAACCGTGACACCTTCGCCCAAACGCAGCGGTGCTAGCGTCTCGATACTACCATCATCCAGAATACGGGCATTATCGCCTTTACTGCCCACCAGACCGGTATACACATCAATCGATCGCAGGCGTGAATCTTTACCGGTAGGCGTGAGAAACGCCGTTCCCTCCGGCAACTGTAGGCGAAAACGGACTTTATCGATGGGATAACCCCAACCGTTACCAGTTACGTTCCAATACAGCTCATCCCAATCGGGAAAACGGCTGAAATGGTTACTCACTTGATACTGAATATGATAACGATACGTACCAGGCTCAAGCTGATGGCTGGCGCGGCCAATCAATACTTTCATATGCCCGTTGATATAATCGATACTATAGTTTTCGGGCACACCATCTCGCAGCACTTGTTTAATCTGATACTGCAACTGAAACGTACTGCCATCCTGTCGATACCAAACCAACGGAAGCGTCCGGAAAATACCTCGTTTAATCTGCTCGCCGGTCGTTCGAACCTGAATGTTCTCCTTCACCAGCATAGAACCATCGGTCTGGAAACGAGCCTGAGAATCGAACAACAAGATGCGTTCATCTGTCGTATGGCGATAATCCGTCGCCTCAGATGTCACACTGATGCCATCATTTTTATTATTTTGCGAATCCGCCAGAGCCAACGCGCTCCAACAGATTAAAAATAGAAAGCCGCAACAACGTATAATGCCTTGCCACCCTGCCATCACTTCACTCCATCCGTGGTACTTGCCCCTCAACGGGATTTCCCAGTTCAAAAAACACCTCTGTTTTGAACCGGAACAGCTTTGCGATTAACAAACTGGGAAACGATTCTATCTGAATATTCAAATCCCTCACCGTGGCATTGAAATACCGGCGCGACATTTGCAATTGTTCTTCAATTTCGGAGAGAGATTGCTGCAAAGAGAGAAAATTCTGGTTAGCCTTCAAATCAGGATAAGCCTCAGCCAGAGCAAAAAAACGCCCTAACGCCCCTGAATATTCTCGCTCATTCTGAGCAATTTGGCGGGTACTGGCCGTTTGATCGTAACGCTGGCGGGAAATGGTCTCCAGCAGGTCTTTCTCATGCTGCGCGTAACGCTTGACCAGCGTAAGGAGGTTGGGAGCCAAGTCGTGACGACGCTTCAGTTGCACAGCAATACCGCTCCAGGCTTCATCTTTAAAACGCCTTAGAGATATCAATCGGTTATAAGTGATAATTGCCCAGACGACCACCAGACAAAACAGAGCTAAGCCAAGATAAATTTCCATTTCAAACCGTCTTTCTATTGTGATAGATAAGGAAAATCAACGTGTTGGTGTACTGGCAAATAGTACCTCATCCATAGGCGCTTGATGACAGAAAATTGCAGCAATTCGGCTTTTCTTACAAGGAATAGTAAAAGAATGAGATAAATCAGGACGAATAAAAGAGGACAATAAAATATTGGAGCGGGAAACGAGACTCGAACTCGCGACCCCGACCTTGGCAAGGTCGTGCTCTACCAACTGAGCTATTCCCGCATAGGACAGATTTATTATCTTTAGCTTAGGTAAGAATCAGGCGATACCAGGACCAAAAATAATCAAACAACACCGAGTATTTTGTAACGCTATGAATTTAATCACTATTTCATACAAACTGTACTCAGCGGTCAGCATTATGTACCAACCCATCTCAGGTGGCAAGTGCTTTCCACTGAAAAGTATTTCTATCAGTAACAACGCTAAGTTTACGTGATTCACACACGACCAACCCAATCTGATACCGCAATGACCTCGGCAGTATCAGATCCGTGTTTTGAACGAACAGCAAAATAAGACGTCGTGTTGTTTATCAGGACGACATCAACTTACTTTCGTTTTTAATGGCGGAATAGCCGGAATAGGCTCGGCATGGGCCATGTCTTGCTCCGTCATACGGAATTTTTCAGGATAGTGCTCAGGATCAGAACGTCTTGCCGGTTCACTGGTTCGCCACATATAGAGGCATTTATCACACTGAAGAACGGCCCAAACATCAGCGACCGGGCTGTTATACATCACACTGATATGTTCATGGCGACAACGTGGACAAATCTTGGGTTCTTTATTCAGGTTCATCATTGTTGCCCTCCTGATATTAACTGATTAAGGCGTTCGACCCAGAATGCGGTTTCAGGGAGATCGCGCACAGGCATACTGTAATTCCCTCGTGTATCGGGATACACCGGTGTCGTTGCGTCAATAACGAGTTTGTCGGTAATGCCTGAAGGCGAAGAACCAGGATCAAGCGGAACAACCGACATATTTGGCAACTGGATGAGATCACCCGCCGCATTCACTTTCGTTGAAAGCGCCCACATGACCTGAGGCAGGTTAAAAGGATCGACATCCTCATCAACCATAATCACCATTTTCATATACCCCAATCCATGAGGCGTCGTCATTGCACGGACCCCGACTGCGCGGGCAAAACCGCCATAACGTTTTTTAGTTGAAATAATGGCCAATAAACCATGTGTGTACATGGCATTTACCGCCTGAACTTCGGGGAACTCGGCCTTCAGCTGCTTATAAAGCGGTACACAGGTTGCCGGGCCAATAAGGTAATCGACCTCCGTCCAGGGCATACCCAGATAGAGCGATTCAAAGATAAGGTCGTTACGATATGAAACTTTATCTACCCGAATCAAAGGCATACTATGCCCACCGGAATAATTACCAGTGAACTCACCAAACGGCCCTTCAAGTTCGCGTTTACGCCCTTCAATGACCCCTTCAATGATAATTTCCGATCCCCATGGCACATCAAAACCCGTTAAAGGTGCAGTTGCGATGGGATAAGGTGCCTGACGGAGTGCGCCAGCCATTTCATATTCAGACTGGTCATAACGTAATGGCGTTGACGCCATAAGCGTAATGATCGGATCATTACCAATAGCAATCGCGACCGGAAGATCCTCACCTTTCTCTTCAGCCATACGAAGGTGGATAGCAATATCATGTACCGGTACGGGTTGAATGGCGAGATGGCGTTTTCCCTTGACCTGCATCCGATAAATGCCGACATTTTGCTTATCGAAATTATCCGGCTCATCAGGATCCCGCGAGATCACCGACGCCTTATCGATATAGTACCCGCCGTCCCCATCGTTCAATCTGAACAGCGGTAAGACTTCAAACAGGTTGATGTCCTCACCGTCGGTTGTATTTTCACGCCAGGGAGCATTTTCACGACGCTCAGGTGCAATCGGGAAATCATCCCAGCGTCGAATAAATTCGGCGACCTGTTCCCGTGTTGAGGTTGAGGGATCCATACCCATCGCGATAGCGTGATTAGGCCATGACCCCAGGGTATTGAGCGCAACACGCGCATCGGTAAATCCCTCTATATTATCAAAATAGAGTGCCGGTGCTTTTTCTCCTATCCGCCCAGCGGCATTACCCGCAGCAGCAAGATCGGGCTCTGGTTTTACTTTATCTTCGACTTTTAAAAGCTGCCCCTTATTTTCCAGGGCCTCAAGAAATGATCGTAGATCATCAAAAGGCATCACGTTCTCCTTATCTGGTTAAGATTTACCCTCATTGATTCAACGTTGCAGTCATATTTTTTTCATACGCTATTGTCTCTGGCATGCGAAAGCCCTTCCCAACGCTTGGCTCCATGAAACTCAAGGCCAAACTGATCGAGAATACGAGTAACAATATGATTAACAATGTCATCAACGGATGATGGGTGGTTATAAAAAGCGGGCATCGGGGGAACAATGTTCACACCGATCCGTGAAAGATAAGTCATATTTTCGAGATGAATGGTGCTCAGCGGTGTTTCACGGGGAACAAGTACAAGTTTTCTGTTCTCTTTAATGACAACATCTGCTGCTCGTCCGATAAGCCCTTCGCTGTACCCAGCTCTAATTCCTGCAAGGGTTTTCATGCTGCAAGGAACAATAATCATTCCATCGGTCAGAAAGGAGCCAGAACTGATTTTGGCTGCCTGATTATTCGAGTCATAATAGACATCGCTCAGGGCCGCAACATCCCGCCACTGCATTGGCGTTTCCAATTCAATGGTGACGCGGGCCCATTTGGACATGACGAGATGAACTTCAACGTCGGATTGCATACGTAAAGCTTGCAATACCGCGATAGCAAGAGGAGCACCAGTGCTACCCGTTATGCCCACAATGATACGCATCAAAAATACTCCGTACACGAACTAATTGATGCCATCATAAGAATGACCTGACGATAAAGTCAATTAGTTCGTACACGGATTAATGATAAAGGAACGGTATATGTTTGAAGATAAAGTATTTCATGTTATCCGCGTTATTTTGCAAGAACACACTGCACGCTGGTCATCTCTGATGCCTGAACTAACAAAACCACAATATGCTGTGCTTGAAGCACTGGATCAGGAACATGAACTGGATCAGTTAAGCCTTGGTCAGGCAAGTGCTACCAAACGGGGAACATTAACGGAAATGCTGGCACGCATGGAGAAAAAAGGGCTGATTGAAAGACGAGCAGGTGAAAAAGATGCAAGACAGAAAAAAGTCGTCATGACGAAAAAGGGAAAACAGGTATTAGACGAGGCGAAACTCGTTGCAGATCGAGTCACTGACAGCTTTCTTGAGACACTCAGCCCGGAAGAACTGACTAACTTTCAGAAAACATTACACAAAATGCTTACTGAAGCTAGAAAACCAAAAAGTATTGCCTGAGATTTGGAATAAGTGATAAACAACGATAGAAAAGAAATTGGAGCGGGAAACGAGACTCGAACTCGCGACCCCGACCTTGGCAAGGTCGTGCTCTACCAACTGAGCTATTCCCGCTCGGGAGTGGTGCTGTACCAAGAACGATAATCTGTACCGGTACGGGGTGCGCATTATACGAGAAATCATCTCAACCGCAAGCCCCAAAAAATGAAAATACGTCTGACTGCTGATAAAAAGAGCAAAACGATGTGAAAACAGACATCTCAACCTCAACGGTTCGTCAGGTCCGCCGACCTGACTGCCGCCCGAATAACACCACCACCAACAACAATAAAAACCATCAGCCTAAAGCTGGATAAAATGCTCACGGTAATACGCCAATTCTGCCAGCGACTCGCGAATATCGTCCATTGCCTGGTGTGTGCCCTGCTTTTTAAACCCTGAAAGAATGTCTGGTTTCCAACGACGAGCAAGCTCTTTTAGTGTGCTAACGTCTAGATAACGGTAGTGGAAATACGCTTCCAGTTCCGGCATATAGCGAAACAGAAAACGACGATCCTGACCAATACTGTTACCACAGATCGGTGATTTACCCGCAGGCACCCACTGCTGTAAAAAAGCCAATGTCGATAACTCTGCTGCACGTTCATCGATCTGGCTGGCTTTAACACGATCGACTAAACCACTGGCACCGTGTGTACGCACATTCCAGTCATCCATCAACGCGAGTTGACTATCTGCTTGGTGGACCGCCAGAACCGGCCCCTCAGCCAATACATTCAAATTGGCATCGGTCACTAATGTCGCGATTTCAATAATACGATCGCGTTCAGGATCCAGGCCAGTCATCTCAAGATCGATCCAGATCAGGTTATTTTCATCTACCATCGTTGGTATTCCTATTTAACCGCCGATTGACATCCACGATCGCCTCATAGAAGACCAACCGGCAGCATCAGTTAATTAAAATCAAATAGCGTGTATTATAGTCGCCTCAATCACCATGGGCGACAACCCTGTTCGTACCGTTCATCGTACCATGGCGATCAATAACGTATTAAGTGAGGCTCAGTGAGCAAAAAGAAACTGTCTAAAGGTCAGCAACGCCGGGTCAGTGCTAATCATCAGCGCCGTCTGAAGCATTCGGAAAGCAAGATCGAATGGGATGATAGCCAACTGTGCGAAGCTCAGGAAGGTATCGTGATCAGCCGGTTCGGTATGCATGCAGATATCGAGGCCGAAACAGGTATCGTGCATCGCTGTAATATCCGTCGAACGATCAAATCGCTGGTCACAGGCGACCGTGTCGTATGGCGAGCGGGTAAAGAAGCGCTTGCCGGGATAAGCGGTATCGTTGAAGCGGTTCATCCACGCCATTCCGTTCTGACACGACCTGATTACTATGACGGCGTCAAGCCGATCGCAGCCAATATCGATCAGATCGTGATCGTTTCTGCCATTTTACCCGAACTCTCACTCAATATTATCGATCGCTATTTGGTTGCCTGTGAAACGCTCGAAATCGAACCGCTGATTGTATTGAACAAAGTCGATCTGCTGGATGAAGAAGCAAACCAGTTTGTTAATGAACTGATGGATATTTACCGAGCGCTGAA
Organism: Pectobacterium hainanensis; assembly: GCF_046237015.1. NCBI lineage: Bacteria > Pseudomonadati > Pseudomonadota > Gammaproteobacteria > Enterobacterales > Pectobacteriaceae > Pectobacterium > Pectobacterium hainanensis. Next base: position 35,270 of record NZ_JBJYIN010000021.1, on the reverse strand, counting down.
TTACCGCGTACTGATGGTATCAAGTCAAACGCAGCAAGGCATTGCAGAATTAGAACAGGCGTTAACCGAAAGGATCAGCATCTTTGCCGGACAATCCGGGGTCGGTAAATCCAGTTTACTCAATGCCTTGCTCTCGCTTGATGAAGAACGCATTCTGGTTAATCAGGTTTCTGATAATTCTGGGCTTGGTCAACACACGACAACCGCCGCACGACTTTATCATTTCCCTCACGGCGGCGATGTCATTGATTCTCCAGGCGTGCGTGAATTTGGCCTGTGGCATCTGGATCCCGATCAGATCACCCGTGGTTTCATCGAATTCCGAGACTATATTGGGGAATGTAAATTTCGCGACTGCAAGCACGATAACGATCCGGGCTGCGCTATTCATGCCGCTCTCGAACGGGGTGACATTGCCGCCGAACGCTTTGATAATTATCGTCGAATTTTAGAAAGCATGGCGCAGGTCAAAACGCGAAAAACCTTTTCCGATACGGATAACTGACATTTATGGTATCCGTCGCTACAATGCGCACCTTTTACATCATGGCGCACCACTAATCCAAGAGGCTCACTGTGCTGGATAATCTCAAAATCAAATTACAGTATTGGCTTCCCAAACTTTGGCTAACTCGTTTGGCTGGCTGGGGAGCGGATAAACAAGCGGGTAAACTGACCAAATTGGTCATCGATTTATTCGTTCGTCGGTACAAAGTGAATATGCAAGAAGCCGTGCAACCCGATACGGCTGCTTATCGGACGTTTAATGAATTTTTTGTTCGCCCATTGAAACCTGAAGTTCGACCTATCGATCCACATGACCATCGTCTGATTCAGCCTGCCGACGGGGTCATGTCCCAGTTAGGCCCCATTACAGAGGGCAAACTGATTCAGGCCAAAAACCACCTGTATTCGTTGGAAGCGCTGCTTGCTGGTAACTATGTCATGGCCGAGTTGTTCCGTGACGGTATGTTTGCGACCACTTACTTATCACCGCGCGATTACCACCGTGTACACATGCCATGTCACGGCGTTCTACGCGAAATGATTTACGTGCCAGGCGATCTTTTTTCCGTCAATCTACTCACCGCAGACCATGTGCCCAATCTGTTTGCCCGTAATGAGCGTGTCATTTGCCTGTTTGATACCGAATTTGGCCCGTTGGCACAAATTCTGGTCGGCGCGACGATCGTCGGTAGTATCGAAACCGTTTGGGCCGGCACCGTCACGCCACCACGCGAAGGTATCATCCAGCGTTGGACGTATCCGCAAACGGGCGAAGACGCGATTGTGCTGGAAAAAGGTCAGGAAATGGGACGCTTTAAGCTGGGCTCAACCGTTATTAACCTGTTTTCCCCCAACCGGGTACAGTTTGCTGCCAATCTTAATAGCTTGAGCGTGACCCGCATGGGGGAACCTTTTGCCGAAAGATTGTCTGACGATCAGGAAACCGAAGCATCCCAGGACGAAATTCTCGAACAGCCCCACTCGATTCATGTGGCATCTGGCACAACAGATAACCCAGGCTGAGCGCCGTCAATTCTCCATCGTGGTGAGTAAAAGGTAGGCTAAACGTGCGTCTGATTCTGACTTTTCTACTAAGTTGTTTCTTATCAACCACCGTATTGGCCGCCTCTGCGCCGAGCGAGGCGCAGCTACGTCAACAGCTACAACAGGCAGAATCGAACAAGGCTGTCGCCGATCAGGCGCAGATTATTGAAGAACTTCAATCTGCCTTGAACTCAACACAAGAAGCCAAAGAATCACGAGAACGAGCGGCGCAATACCAACGCGTAATCGATGATTTTCCTAAACTTATTCGGGAATTACGTCGTCTGATAACAGCAGAGGACGTCCCCCTCCCATCAACAGCAAGTCACCTCTCTATCAACGATCTTGAGCAGCAGATCCTGCAAACCAGTAGCCAGCTACTGGAGCAAGGCCGTCAGTTGCAACAAGAGCAGGATCGATTACGCGAAATCAGCGACTCCCTTGGTCAGCTGCCCCAACAACAAACCGAAGCCAGCCGCTCACTGAGTGATATGGAACGCCGTATCCAGGCTCTCGGGACAGCAACCACTCCGCTTGCTCAGGCGCAATTGGCATCACTACAGGCCGAATCTGCCTTACGAAAAAGCCGTGTCGATGAATTGGAACTCGCACAGCTCTCAGCCAGCAATCGACAGGAACTCTCTCGTCTACGCGCAGAACTGTATAAAAAACGGCACGACCGATTGGACACCCAGCTACAAGGGTTGCGCAGCAATCTCAATAACCAGAGACAGAAAGAAGCGGAACTGGCGTTGGAACGTACCGAACTTCTGGCTGAACAAAGTGGCGATTTGCCCACCGTCATCAGTTCCCAGTTAAAGGTCAACCGTGAGCTGTCGGTCGCGTTAAATCAGCAGGCTCAGCGAATGGATCTGATCGCCTCCCAGCAACGACAAGCTGCCGCCCATACGCTTCAGGTGAGGCAGGCGCTCAGCACCATTCGCGAACAGGCACAATGGCTTGATGTTTCGCCGGTTTTGGGCGAAACCTTACGAGCGCAGGTCGCACGATTACCGGAGATGCCCAAACCACAGCAGTTGGACAGCGACATGGCACAGTTACGCGTCCAACGTTTGCACTTTGAAGACCTCATCAACAAGCCACATGATATTGAGCAGCTAAAGCAGGATGACGGCACAACGCTGAGTTCAGATCAACAGCGTATTCTCACCGATCAACTGCGCACCCAACGCGACCTGCTCACTTCGCTCATTTCCGGATGCGATACGCAAATTCTGGAATTAACCAAACTCAAAGTGGCCAATAACCAGTTGGAAGACGCGTTACTGGAGACGAAAGAAGCCGCCCATCGCTACCTTTTCTGGGTGGCTGATGTTGACCCAATGACGTTCTCTTATCCTCTGAAACTGGTACAGGATCTGACTCGTCTGCTGTCTTTGGATACGTTTACCCAACTGAGCAGCGCCATGATCATGATGATAACCAGCAGAGAAACGGTGATTCCACTACTGGGTGCGTTGCTGCTGGTGGGATTTAGTATCAGTTCCCGTCGTCATTACCACGCTTTTTTAGAACGCGCCAGCAGCCGGGTAGGTAAAGTGACTCTCGATCATTTTACACTGACGCTACGTACCGTTTTCTGGTCTATTCTGGCGGCCCTTCCCTTACCTGTACTCTGGGCTGCATTGGGCTCCGGTTTACAGAATGCCTGGCCTTACCCAGTAGCCGTCGCTATTGGCGACAGCGTAACAGCTACGGTTCCATTGATGTGGCTGGTCATGATTAGTGCATCATTTGCGCACCCTCAAGGGTTGTTCATCGTCCACTTTCGCTGGTCACCCGATCGGGTCGCCAGAGCGATGCGCTATTACCGTCTCTCCATTGCCTTTATCGTGCCATTAATTATGGCGCTGATTACCTTTGATAAACTCAACGATCGCGAATTTTCCAGCACGCTAGGACGTTTGTGCTTCATTCTGCTCTGTATGGCACTGAGTCTGGTGACAACCAGTTTCAAACGAGCGGGTATTCCGCTTTATCTGGATAAAGAAGGGTCTGGAGAGAATTCGGTTAACCGAGCAATGTGGAATCTGTTGATATGCGTTCCTCTGGTTGCCGCGCTGGCGTCCTGCATTGGTTATCTCGCAACAGCACAGGCGTTGCTTGCGCGTCTGGAAACGTCGGTATCCATTTGGTTCTTTCTGTTAGTCATTTATTACATCATTCGCCGCTGGATGCTGATCCAACGACGGCGGATTGCTTTCGATCGCGCCAAACAGCGTCGTTCAGAAATTCTGGCACATCGTGCCAGGGGAGAAGAGGAACTTCAGTCAGGTTCAACGCATGAAAGCAGCTCTGACGCGATCGAAGAGCCAGTGGTTGATTTAGATGCAATTAGCGCGAAATCACTACAGCTTGTCCGTTCTATTCTGACTCTCATCGCGCTAATTTCGGTCATCGTACTGTGGTCAGAAATTCATTCTGCTTTTGCATTCCTGGAAAATATCAGCCTGTGGGATGTCAGCAGCACGGTTAAAGGGGTAGAGAGCGTTCAATCGATTACGCTGGGCTCCGTTCTCATCGCCATCCTGATCTTTATCATTACGGCTCAAGTGGTACGAAATCTCCCCGCGCTACTTGAACTCGCCCTTTTACAACATCTTGATTTGTCACCAGGCAGTGGCTACGCCATCACCACCATCAGCAAATATATTCTGATGTTGGTAGGCTGCCTGATGGGCTTTTCACTTATCGGGATTGAGTGGTCGAAATTACAATGGCTCGTTGCCGCATTGGGTGTGGGATTAGGGTTTGGTTTGCAGGAAATTTTCGCTAACTTCATTTCCGGCCTGATTATTCTGTTCGAAAAACCCATACGTATCGGCGATACCGTCACAATTCGCGATCTCACAGGAAGCGTGATGCGCATTAACACGCGTGCGACTACCATTTCTGATTGGGATCGCAAAGAAATTATTGTGCCCAACAAAGCCTTTATTACTGAGCAATTCATTAACTGGTCTCTATCAGACTCCGTCACGCGTGTTGTCCTGACAATCCCAGCCCCTGCTGATGCCAATAGCAAAGAAGTGACTGATTTACTCATGGATGCCGTGAGTCGATGTTCACTCATCTTGGAAAACCCACCGCCAGAAGCTTTTCTGGTTGATTTACAACAGGGAATTCAGATTTTTGAACTGCGTATTTTTGCAGCGGAAATGGGCCACCGTATGCCACTGCGGCATGAGTTACACCAGTTGATTTTGGAAAATTATCGTAAACACAATATGGAACTGCCATTCCCCCCACTACAGGTACGAATGGATCATCTATCGCGTAAGGGAAATACATTGACGCCTAGAAACAGGACCGCTGGAAGCTTGTAAAAACAGAGATAAGGCGGGGCCATCATTGCCCCGCTGCATTGTCATAGCAAATTCAAGCACGTTCGACAGAAAACGCGATCACATCACTTAGCCTTTCTGCATTCAATGCCAGCATCACCAGACGATCAACGCCCAATGCTACGCCTGCGCATTCAGGAATACCCTGCTTCAATGCGGCTAACAAATTTTCATCAATCGGCTGTTGGGTTAAACCGCGTGCCGCACGTTTACGGTTATCCTGCTCGAAACGCTGGCGCTGTTCATCAGCATCAGTCAATTCACGGAAGCCATTCGCCAGTTCCATCCCTTTGAAATAGACTTCAAAGCGCTCCGCGACACGATGATCCTCCGTACTGATTTCAGCCAAAGATGCTTGTGTTGCAGGGAAATGATAAACAAACGCGGGCTTGTCATGGCCGATGTTCGGTTCAACGCCAAAAGTGAATAACATCTGTACCAGTGCATCGCGATCGTCCTCGCGGCTGGCAATATCACCCAATTCCAGCTTTTCTGCCGCCTCACGCAACTGAGCTTTATCGGCGGACAGGGGATCTATATCCAAATGGCGCAAAAAAGCCTGTTGATACGAAAGCATTTCCGCACTTTCGCAATCCAACACCTGTTGCAGAAGATCATCGACCTCATTCATCAATCGATACATATCGTAATGGGGTCGATACCACTCTAACATCGTGAATTCCGGATTATGATGCCGACCGGATTCCTCATTACGAAAACTGCGACACAATTGAAAAATCGGACCGCTGCCTGCTGCCAGCAAGCGTTTCATGTGGTATTCAGGGCTGGTCATCAAATACAGCGTCATCCCATCAGCAGCACCTGGTCCAACGAAGCGGGTCTGGAACGGACATAAAAAGACATCCGTTACCGTCGCCTGACTCATCGCTGGCGTTTCAACCTCCAGTACCCCACGATCGGTGAAGAAACGCCGGATAGCTGCGACTATCGACGCTCGCTTCAACAAATTAGCGACAGAAGCAGTAGGTTGCCAGCTTGCCGTCTCGCTCATGGTTCTTACTCCAAAGTCAAACAGGTGGAGCAGTCTACCCGCATCTCTTCAAGCAAACAAAAAATTTACGATATGGGCCCCAAATGGAAGCCCGTGCTGCCATAGTCACATAATCATTCTGGAGTATTTCGCGTTAGTGAAAAGAAAAACCATACCTTTACCATGGATAGGTAAAACGATGTATATGCAGTGAAACATTTTCCTATGTGGCTTTTGAAAGCATTATTAAAGAAATAAACGCGACGTTTTTATAAAAATAAGCAGTTCGATCACGTTTTTACTTCTTATTACAAGACGCTCTGAAAAAACAGCAAAATGCTGGATCACATCAAATTTCATCTACTCATTATTCGTTATACTCATTCCCATACAAAAAATAGCGTTATGTCTATTCTTAATATGTTCGCGCATCCATTTTTATACGGTTACAGGCATAAAGCGTTTCGCGGATATATACAGATATATAAAGAAAGAAACGAATAGATATTATTTTTTTATTTTAACTTAATTAACTTAAGTAACTGGAGGAATGCAGTGCAAACCTTTAATGCCGATTTGGCCATTATCGGGGCCGGGGGAGCTGGTTTACGTGCGGCAATTGCTGCCGCCGAAGCAAATCCCCAACTGAAAATTGCGCTGATCTCAAAAGTCTACCCAATGCGTAGCCATACCGTGGCGGCAGAAGGCGGATCAGCAGCGGTCACTCAGGACCACGATAGCTTTGATTATCATTTCAACGACACCGTTTCCGGTGGCGATTGGTTATGTGAACAAGACGTTGTTGAACACTTCGTCAAACACTGCCCTGAAGAAATGATCCAACTGGAACAATGGGGCTGCCCATGGAGTCGTAAGCCAGATGGTTCTGTCAACGTTCGCCGTTTTGGCGGAATGAAAATAGAACGAACCTGGTTTGCTGCCGATAAAACCGGCTTCCACATGCTGCATACGCTGTTCCAAACGTCCCTCAAATATCCCCAAATCCAACGTTTTGATGAGCATTTTGTCCTAGATGTACTGGTTGACGACGGCAACGCTCGAGGCATCGTCGCCATCAATATGATGGAAGGCTCACTCATCCAGATTCGTGCTAACGCTGTCGTTCTTGCCACCGGTGGTGCAGGACGCGTATATCGTTATAACACCAATGGCGGCATCGTCACCGGTGACGGTATGGGTATGGCATTCCGCCATGGCGTTCCGCTGCGCGATATGGAGTTTGTACAGTATCATCCGACTGGCCTTCCCGGTTCCGGTATTCTGATGACCGAAGGCTGCCGTGGTGAAGGCGGTATCATGGTCAATAAAGACGGATACCGTTATTTGCAAGACTACGGTATGGGTCCGGAAACCCCACTGGGCCAGCCGAAAAACAAATATATGGAATTGGGTCCTCGCGACAAAGTATCCCAGGCCTTCTGGCATGAATGGCGCGCCGGACGCACGATCTCCACACCGCTAGGTGATGTCGTTTATCTTGACCTGCGCCATCTGGGTGAGAAAAAGCTTAAAGAACGTCTGCCGTTTATTTGTGAACTGGCGAAAGCTTATGTCGGCGTCGATCCGGTAAAAGAACCGATTCCTATTCGCCCCACGGCGCATTACACCATGGGCGGCATTGAAACCGATCAAAACTGTGAAACCCGAATCAAAGGTCTGTTTGCAGTCGGTGAATGTTCATCTGTTGGCCTGCACGGTGCCAACCGCCTCGGCTCCAATTCGCTCGCAGAGTTGGTGGTATTTGGTCGCGTCGCCGGTGAACAAGCGGTACAACGCGCTCAATCTGCGGCTCCCGCCAACGGTAGCGCACTGGATGCACAAACCCGCGATATCGAACAGCGTCTGAACGACCTGATGAAACAGGAAGGTACAGAAAGCTGGGCGAAGATCCGTGATGAAATGGGTTTGTCCATGGAAGAAGGTTGCGGTATTTACAGAACAACGGATTTGATGCAAAAAACCGTTGATAAACTGGCCGAACTGAAAGAACGCTTCAAACGGGTGAAAATTACCGACCATTCCAGCGTATTTAATACTGACCTGCTTTACACCATCGAGTTGGGGCACAGTCTGGATGTCGCTGAATGTATGGCGCACTCAGCCATCAACCGTAAGGAATCCCGTGGTGCTCACCAACGTTTGGACGAAGGTTGCACCGAGCGTGATGACGTTAACTTCCTGAAACACACGCTGGCTTTCTATAATCCTGAAGGTGCGCCACGTCTGGATTACACCGATGTGAAAATCACCAAGCTGCCGCCGGCCAAACGTGTTTACGGTGCTGAAGGCGATGCTCAGGATACCAGTAAGAAGGAGCAGGCGAATGGCTGAGATGCAAACCCTGAAAATGGAAGTCATGCGCTATAATCCTGAACAGGACAGCGCGCCGCATTTTGAGACGTTTGACGTCCCGTTCAACAAGCAGACTTCCCTGCTGGATGCGCTGGGCTATATCAAAGATAACCTGGCAGCCGACCTTTCTTACCGCTGGTCCTGCCGTATGGCAATCTGTGGTTCATGCGGCATGATGGTGAACAACGTTCCCAAGCTGGCCTGTAAGACTTTCCTGCGTGACTATCAGGACGGAATGAAAGTTGAAGCGTTGGGTAATTTCCCCATCGAACGCGACCTTGTGGTCGATATGACGCATTTTATTGAAAGTCTGGAAGCCATCAAACCTTACATCATCGGTAACGATCGTAAGCCAGCAGATGGTACGAACAAACAAACGCCCGCGCAAATGGCCAAATACCACCAGTTCTCTGGTTGTATTAACTGTGGCCTTTGCTACGCCGCCTGTCCGCAGTTTGGCTTGAACCCTGAGTTCATCGGCCCAGCCGCGATCACATTGGCGCATCGTTATAACCTGGACAACCGCGATCATGGAAAGAAAGAGCGTATGGCGCAGTTGAACGGTAATAACGGGGTCTGGAGTTGTACCTTTGTCGGTTACTGCTCAGAGGTTTGTCCGAAGCATGTTGACCCAGCCGCAGCAATCCAGCAAGGCAAGGTTGAGAGTGCGAAAGACTTCATGATTGCCATGCTAAAACCACAATAAGGGAGGGGCAATAATGACAACTAAACGTAAAGCGTATGTCCGTGACATGTCGCCGACCTGGTGGAAAAAGCTGGGCTTTTATCGCTTTTATATGTTGCGTGAAGGGACGGCCTTACCTGCCGTCTGGTTCAGTATTGTATTGATGTGCGGCGTATTTTCACTCAAAAATGGCCCGGAAGGTTGGGCTAACTTTGTCGGGTTTCTGCAAAACCCACTGGTACTGCTGATTAATATCATTGCATTGCTGGCTGCTGTGCTACATACCAAAACCTGGTTTGAACTGGCACCGAAAGCATCCATCGTCATCATAAAAGACGAGAAAATGGGGCCAGAGCCCATTATCAAAGGGCTCTGGGCTGTCACCATTGTGGCTACGGTAGCGGTACTGGCTATCGCCTTACTATTCTGATCGGGAGAATAACGTGATTAATCAAACGCCAAAACGTTCCGATGAGCCCCCGTTCTGGGGTCTGTTCGGCGCTGGTGGTATGTGGAGTGCGTTTTTCGCGCCCGTCATTATCTTGTTGGTTGGTATCCTTCTGCCACTAGGTCTGTTTCCAGATGCGTTAACCTATGAACGTATCGCGGCATTCAGCCAGAGCTTTATTGGCCGAGTCTTTCTGCTGTTGATGATCATTCTGCCAATCTGGTGTGGCTTACACCGTCTTCACCATGCGATGCACGACCTGAAAATTCATGTTCCTGCCGGGAAATGGGTATTTTATGGTTTGGCTGCAATTCTTAGTATTGTGACGATCATCGGTGTTGTTACGCTATAAAGCGAAAACGCGTTGTTTATCTTCACGGCCTGCCGAATTATGGCAGGCCGTTTTATTTTGGATATAAAGCGTAAAACAATATCGTCTTAAGATAAGGAATATTAATGATAGTTATTAATTAAATTAATGTTTGCGCCCTACCCCATAATCTTATCCCGAAACATAAAGAACACGGCACCCAACAAACATAGCCCTGCCCAAATATAATCGGTACGAAATGGCTCTTTTAAAATAATAATAGAGAAAGGAATAAATACGGAAAGGCTAATCACTTCTTGCAATATCTTCAACTGACCGGCGGAGGCAACCTGATATCCAATACGATTTGCCGGTACTTGTAATAGGTACTCAAATAATGCAATTCCCCAACTCACCAACGCGGCAATTAACCAAGTCCGCCCACTGAAGTAACGTAAATGCCCATACCATGCAAAAGTCATAAACACATTACTGAGCGTCAGCATACATACAGTGATAACAAGCGGTGACATCATTTTTCTCCAACTGAGACACCGCCGCATTATGTCGCTGGGAAGCCAAAAACGCCACCTTACCAGGCAACAAACAATCTTTTTGGCCGCCTATTGAGCGCTACGTTGTATTGCCTTACCACCGGATTCAACGTCTTGCCCGATACCGCGTGCCGTATTACACCCAACGACAGCGGACAAAATAACTACGGAGAAAATAGCAACCAGACTTTTCTTCAACATAAGCGATTCCTTCTTCATAAGAATAGGGTTCTGAAAGGCAGGAAGACACTGCCTTTTAAGCGTAGTCAATTTTGTCTGTTTTGCGTTTTTTTAAGCGAGGGATGACAGATATGGTACGTAACAAAAAAGCTGCCAAAAAATTTAGCAGCTTTTTCTTTACCGATTATTTTACGCGAGAGACATACTCACCAGAGCGGGTATCAACCTTGATCACTTCGCCAATCTGCACAAACAATGGCACTTTTACTACCGCGCCAGTTGTCAGAGTTGCTGGTTTTCCGCCTGTACCGGCAGTATCACCTTTCAGACCAGGATCGGTATCGGTAATTTCAGCTTCGATAAAATTCGGTGGCTGAACGGCGATCGGGCGACCATCCCACAGGGTAACGATACATTCGGCGTTATCCTGCAACCATTTTGCAGAGTCACCGACCGTTTTCGCTTCGACCTGATGCTGCTCAAAGGTTTCAGGATGCATGAAATGGAAGAACTCACCATCGTTGTACAGGTAGTTCATGTTGGTATCCATTACGTCCGCACCTTCCGCTGAGTCGGTAGACTTGAAGGTTTTCTCAACGCGGGTACCCGTCAACAGACGACGCATTTTTACACGAGCAAAAGCCTGGCCTTTACCCGGTTTCACAAATTCACTGGATTCGATAGCATACGGCTCGCCTTCGAACATGATTTTAAGACCGGAACGAAAATCGTTGCTAAAATAAGTCGCCATAAAGGCCCTCTACATTTAATACTGGTACTAAGCCAAAAAATGGCACACATTGTAACCCAAAAGATACCTTCCAGAGAAGATTGGTTGCAGCAACTTGCAGACGTAATTACCGATCCGGAAGAATTATTGCAACTTCTGACACTGAATGAACATCCGACGCTTCAACAAGGCACCGACGCTCGCCGACTTTTTCCCCTGCGAGTACCGCGAACCTTTGCTGCCCGTATGCAAAAGGGTAATGCCAACGACCCACTTTTACTTCAGGTCATCACCTCTCAGGCAGAATTCATTGTTACACCAGGCTTCAGCCACGATCCGCTTGATGAACAACACAGCGTCGTCCCAGGATTACTGCATAAATATCACAACCGCGCATTGCTATTAGTGAAAGGCGGTTGTGCCATTAACTGCCGCTATTGCTTCCGGCGCCATTTCCCTTACCAGGACAACCAAGGTAACAAAGCTAACTGGCATCAGGCGTTAAACTATATCAGCGCACACCCTGAACTGGATGAAATCATTTTCTCCGGCGGGGATCCGCTGATGGCGAAAGACCATGAGATTGATTGGCTGATCACTGAACTGGAAAAGATACCGCATATAAAGCGACTGCGTATTCATACTCGCCTGCCAGTGGTGATCCCAGCCCGCATTACCGAAGCGCTGTGCCAACGTTTCTCACGAACGCCTCTTCAGATTTTGCTGGTGACACACATTAATCACCCGCAAGAGATTGACCCTGAGCTAACGCAAAGCATGGCACGTTTACGCCATGCCGGAGTCACATTGCTCAACCAGAGCGTTCTGTTGCGCGGCGTAAACGACAATGCAGACACGCTGGCAAACTTAAGCAATGCGCTGTTTAATGCAGGCATACTGCCCTACTATCTTCACGTTTTGGATAAAGTACAGGGCGCGGCGCACTTTCTGGTTAGCGACGATGATGCACGTTCGCTGGTAAAGGCACTCATGAAGAAAGTCTCTGGCTATCTGGTTCCTCGTCTGGCACGAGAAATTGGTGGTGAGGCCAGTAAAACGCCACTGGATCTTGGGCTGAGACAAGAGCAGAACGCACCTATCCCGAAGTAAACATCTGCCAAAAGTGATTTTTGACGTTATAAAACAACGACACACGGTATGACGGGCAAAACGCCCATTATCATAGACCGACGATTCCTCGCCGGTCTATTGACTAAACACTAACCTGTGCCCAAAGGGATCCCCTTACTTAAGGGCATTTGTACACATCACCAACAATCTTACTGTCTAACGGTGCAAAGCTAGACCAAAAGGTTTCACTCGGGCTAGTCGCGCCATAAATCGTATTTCCGCCCATCCCAGCAGCCTTATTACGCAAATCATTCGCGGCACCACGCATTGAGCTACCATCGCTCTCATGACCAGATAACCAGTTAGACTGGCTACCGCTGACCTGTCCCAGCAACTGACATTCGCTACCCGGTTTGGTATCTGTAAATGTGACCGCTTGTCCTGCGGCACTGAGTTGATTCGTTGAACTACAGCCGGCCAACAGGATGGCTGCGGAAATACCCAGTAACATGCGAATCTGCATTTTCCCCTCCATGATATTGAAAAAATTAACGATTTCCTAAATCAGGCACGCCATTTTTTAAAGCGATTAATCAGACCATTGGTCGAACTGTCATGACTATCGACCTCTTTTGCATCTTCCAACTCGGGTAAAATACGGTTAGCCAGTTGTTTACCCAATTCCACTCCCCATTGATCGAATGTGAAGATATTCAGAATCGCACCTTGAGTGAAAATTTTATGTTCGTACAGCGCAATCAATGCACCCAAACTATATGGCGTAATCTCACGCAACAGAATCGAGTTAGTCGGACGATTGCCTTCAAACACTTTGAAAGGCGCGACATGTTCAACCTCTGCCGCGGTTTTACCCGCAGCAGCAAATTCTGCTTCAACGACGTCACGGCTCTTACCAAATGCCAGCGCTTCTGTTTGAGCAAAGAAATTGGACAATAGCTTACTGTGGTGATCGCTTAACGGGTTGTGGCTCAATGCTGGCGCAATAAAATCGCAAGGTACTAGCTTCGTACCCTGATGAATCAGCTGGTAAAAGGCATGTTGGCCATTGGTGCCCGGTTCTCCCCAGATAATGGGACCCGTTTGATAATCGACCGGATTACCGTTGCGATCGACGCATTTCCCGTTGGACTCCATATTCCCCTGTTGGAAATAGGCAGCAAAACGGTGCATATATTGGTCATAAGGCAGAATCGCTTCTGTTTCAGCACCAAAGAAATTGTTATACCAAATGCCAATCAACGCCAGTAGCACAGGCAGGTTTTGTTCCGCTGGCGTCGAAGCAAAGTGCTTATCCATCGCATGAGCACCGCTCAACAGTTTCTCAAAGTTGTCGAACCCCAGTGAAAGGATAATCGACAGACCGATTGCCGACCACAGAGAATAGCGTCCACCGACCCAATCCCAGAACTCAAACATGTTGTCGGTATCAATACCAAAATCACCAACGGCCTTCGCATTGGTAGACAACGCCGCAAAGTGTTTTGCGACATGTTTGCCATCCTGAGCGGATTTCAGGAACCAATCGCGAGCACTGTGTGCATTGGTCATCGTTTCCTGAGTGGTAAAGGTTTTGGAAGCGACTAAAAATAGCGTCGTTTCGGGGTTCAGCGGCTTCAACGTTTCAGCAATATGTGTACCATCAACGTTGGAAACAAAATACATATTTAAATGATTTTTATAGGGTTTCAGTGCCTCTGTCACCATATATGGTCCAAGATCTGAGCCGCCAATACCGATGTTCACAACATCGGTAATCGCCTTCCCGGTATACCCTTTCCAATCGCCACCAATCACGCGTTCGCTGAACAATTTCATTTTTTCCAGCACCGCATTGACTTCCGGCATGACATCTTTGCCATCAACCAGAATCGGCGTATTGCTGCGGTTACGCAAAGCAACGTGCAACACGGCACGTCCTTCGGTCTGATTAATTTTCTTACCAGAAAACATCGCATCAATCGATCCTGCCAAATCGGTTTCCCGCGCCAGCGCCAACAATTTTTCCAGCGTTTCTTCCGTAATACGGTTTTTGGAGTAATCCACAAGCATTTGGTCGTCAAATGTTGCGGAAAAACGCGTAAAGCGATTGCTGTCTTTTTCAAACAACTCGCTTATTTTTAGATCCTTAACCGCCGAAAAATGCTGTTGTAACGCTTGCCATGCCGCAGTCTGACTTGGATTGATTTTTTTCATAACGATACTTTCTCTCTCAGTATGAATTCAAAAGTGGCTGAATCGATTGTATCCCGTAAAACGTCAATTGAGATCCCTTTTCTTGCTAAATGGACGTTAGGCTTTTTGTTTTATTGACAGCAACCGGATAACCCGTTATTTGTAACAGGGTACTTGCATATCTCATGTGCAAGCCAGAAGAGGAGCGTCGCCCAGGTAAGGTATCGGAGGAACCGTAATCCAATGATGATACCCAAGGGGGAGCGACGCCGAGGTGATGTGAAAGGCGGTTTTCACGTTATCGACCGCAGGGGCTGAATCCCCTGGGTTGTCACCCGGCTCGTCCCGATTAGGGACGTTCAGCAAGGTGGAGCGCTTCTGGGTGTATCGTAGTTTTCTTATTTTCTACGCCTGCTCCCTGTTTACCGCTCTTCCCTTGTGCCAAGGCTGATTAATGGATTGCCGTATTTCATGATGAAATGGTTCACGCTGAAACCGTTCACTCTGAAACAACCGCACCCCTGACACGAGGTTTTTTTACATGTCTGCTAATGAAGTTTCTGCACCAACACATCCGATCATTATTGCCAAATTTGGCGGCACCAGCGTGGCTGATTTTGACGCCATGAACCGTAGTGCCGATGTTGTTCTTTCCAACCCTTCTGTGCGGGTTGTGGTTCTATCCGCTTCTGCAGGCATCACCAACTTACTGGTTGCTCTGGCCGAAGGACTCAGCCAGGAAGAGCGAATCCAGCATTTAGACAAAATTCGTCAGATTCAATATGCCATTCTCGATCGCCTGAAAAAACCCAACGCCATCGTCCGTGAGGAAATCGACCGGATGTTGGAAAATGTCACAACATTGTCAGAAGCCGCTGAGTTGGCGACATCCAATGCCCTGACAGATGAATTGGTTAGCCATGGCGAACTGATGTCTACGCTATTATTCGTTGAAATTCTGCGTCAGCGTGATGTCGCCTCAGAGTGGTTTGATGTACGTAAAATCATGAGAACCGATGACCATTTTGGTCGGGCACAACCGGATTGCGACGTATTGGGCGAATTAACCCGTAGTCAATTGCTACCCCGTCTTGAGCAAGGGTTAGTCATTACTCAGGGATTCATCGGTAGCGAAGCCAAAGGAAGAACCACAACACTGGGTCGCGGCGGCAGCGATTACACGGCAGCACTGCTGGGTGAGGCGTTAAACGCCAGTCGAATCGATATCTGGACCGATGTTCCCGGTATCTACACGACCGATCCACGCATCGTGCCTACGGCGAAACGCATTGATGAAATCATGTTTGAAGAAGCCGCGGAAATGGCCACGTTCGGTGCAAAAGTGCTGCATCCCGCGACGCTGCTACCCGCTGTCCGCAGCGATATTCCGGTGTTTGTCGGCTCCAGTAAGGATCCGGCAGCCGGCGGGACTCTGGTTTGCAATAAAACTGAGGACCCGCCGCTATTTCGTGCATTGGCGCTCAGACGTAAACAAACCTTACTCACGCTACACAGCCTGAACATGTTGCATGCACGTGGTTTTCTGGCCGAGGTGTTCAGTATTCTCGCCCAGCACAACATCTCTGTTGATCTGATTACCACCTCTGAAGTCAACGTGGCACTAACGCTGGATACCACGGGCTCAACGTCAACGGGCGATAGCCTGCTGTCCAGCGCGTTGCTAACTGAACTGTCTTCCCTGTGTCGCGTGGAAGTGGAAGAAAACCTATCGTTGGTCGCGCTGATTGGCAATAAACTGTCTCAGGCTTGTGGCGTAGGAAAAGAAGTCTTTGGCGTGCTGGAACCGTTCAATATTCGCCTGATTTGCTACGGAGCAAGCAGTAACAACCTGTGTTTCCTTGTGCCGGGTGACGACGCCGAGCAAGTCGTGCAAACACTGCACCACAGCTTGTTCGAGTGATGCATAATGTTTAAATCCGCCTGGGGAGAACCATTTCCCCAGGCTTTTTCAGGCGTGACCGTCACAGCGTCAACGGCGACTCTTCTCGTTCTTCGTCCTCATCCTGCGACACAATCAACACATTATAGGCGACCGAACAAAACAGCGAGTTCAACCGATTCATATCGCCTAGCAACCCTAAGTGCAACGAACTGGTTTCCAGACTCTGTACGTTTTGCTGATGTAAACGATCGACATGGGCATGCGCATACCGACGGTTAAGAATACGGAAACGGTGCTTAGCACGACGTAATCGTTTGGCGCTGGTCATATCTTCAGAGAGGAATACGGCCAATCCAAGTCTTAAATTCGCCAACAGCTGTTCATGCAAACTGTTCAATTCCTCCAACCCTTGAGCAGAAAACGCGCGACGCTCCGTAGACGCGCTATTAGCGACATCATCAGCCATTCGTTCAATAATGTCCCCCGCTTGTTCAAGGTTCAGGGCAACCTCAATGACTTCAGCCCAACGACGAGAGTCCCTTTCATCAAGACCATCTTTTTGCATTTGGGCCAGATAGAGTTTAATGGCGGTATACAACACATCAACATCATCATCAAGCCGACGAATCTCCCGACACAACAGGTGATCGCCTTGTAAAACCTGGCGATAAAGACGCAGCATTTGTTCAAGCACATCGCCAATTCGCAAGGTTTCACGTGCAGCATTCGTTAATGCCAACGCGGGAGTATCCAGCGCGCTGGTATCCAAATGTCGGGGCTTTGTCTGGATATCCACATCCAGAGAATCGGCAATCATGAGGCAGGATAAACGCGCCACGATCTCCGCAAATGGGACCAAAATCAGGCAACGAATCAGGTTGTAGAACAGATGGAAATAAATCACCAGCTCTTCCGGACCGAGCGGCAATCGCGCCAACGCACGGGACAGCGGTTCAACGAAGGGAAGGACAATAAAACAACCGATTAATTTGAATAACACACTGCCAAGCGCCACACGACGACCAGCGGCATTTTGAGCAGTAGAACCGATCATTATCAGCACCCCACTGCCCAGATTGGCACCGATAACCAGGCACATTGCCACTTCCAGGGAAATCACACCGCTCGCCGTCAGTGTCGCGGTAAGTAACACCGCAGCCAAACTGGAATAGCTTACGACGGCAAACAACGCGCCAACCAACGCGTCCAGCATAATGTCGCCGGTCAGTGAAGAAAACAGAACCTTAACACCGGCAGTCTGAGTGATAGGCGTTGCCGCCGCGACGATCATCTCCAACGCCAACAAAATCAACCCAAGACCGATAGCGACTCGCCCTATTTGCCCAACCCGCGTTTGCTTACGGCTGAGGAAAAAAATCACCCCAAGGAAAATCAACAAAGGAGAAAGCCAGGAGAAATCGAACGTCAATACCCGCACCATCAGTGCGGTACCCACATCGGCACCAAGGATAATCACCAGCGCGGGTGCCAACGCCACTAATCCCTGAGAAACAAAGGATGTCGTCAGTAATGCAGTCGCGTTACTACTCTGCACTAGGGCCGTTACCCCGATACCCGCCATAAATGCCAACGGTTTTTTCTCGACGCTATCACTCAATACACGTCGCAAACTGGCACCATAAACCCTCATGATCCCAGTACGGACAATATGAGTTCCCCAAACCAGCAATGCAATTGCAGAAAGTAAATGCAGCAAAGTCAACACAAAGGTAATACCTCTAAGTCAATGTGAGTTTGAACATTCAGTAACCGCCATCTTACCAGATGTTTACCTTATGAACCGCGAGACCTGCCTGATATGTAGGGAAATAAGCTCGGATGACAGAAGAAATCATATGATTAACGCTTTGAACATAGCGTATATACCCAAAATAATTCGAGTTGCATGACAAAACGTTAGCGTTTTGAACAACGCCCTGCGTTGACCCTTTAGGGCGAGGCTCATGGATGAGCCGAGTAATGAGCGCAGCCAACGCACAAGCAACTTGAAGTATGACGGGTATAAAAAAGGCTGGGATATCCCAGCCAATTACCCTACTTATTGTCGAAGACGATCAGAACGAATAAGAAATGCTGCCGACTACGCTGCGTTCGGCACCGAAGTAGCAGAATTCCAGCGAGTTACAGGCGGAGACATAGCGTTTATCGGTCAGGTTGTTCACATTAAGCTGCGCACTCAGCCCCTTCAGACCTACTTTTGAGAGATCGTATCCCACTGCAAGATCCACCAGCGTATAAGACGGCAGCGTATGGGTATTGGCACGATCGGAGGTCACACCGTTCACGTAACGCACGCCGGAACCAATAGTCAGGCCGTCCAGCGGACCGCTTTTGACATCATAGCTGGCCCAAGCGCTGGCCTGATTGCGCGGCGCGTACACCGCACGCTTTCCTTGCTCAGCCACACTGCTTTTCTTATAGCGAATATCCGTATAGGTATAAGCCGCTTGCAGGCGCAGATTCTCCGTAATATGGCTCACGGCCTCTAACTCCACCCCTTCCGATTCAATTTCACCCACGGAACGGTAAGGGTCATTAGGCTGAACTTTTGTCGCCACGTTCTTCTGATTAATACGGAATACCGACAGACTGTACTGATCCTGAGAACCTTCAGGCTGATATTTCATCCCGGCTTCCCACTGCTTGCCTTTCATCGGTTCCAGTACGTTGCCGTTATCATCGGCGAAGCTGGTCGGCGTAAAGGCCGTGGAATAGCTGACATACGGCGCAAAACCATTATCAAACAGGTAAAGCAATGCGGCACGCGAGCTAAAGTTGTTTTTATCCAACTCGCTGTGTGTCCCTTTCGTCTGGTTAATGTGGGTGACTTTCACCTGATCGTGACGACCGCCCAACGTTAAACGCCAGCGTTCCCAGCTCATTTGATCCTGTACATAGATGCCGGTTTGTTGCAGCTTGTGTTTTTCCAGTGTACTGGACATGGCCGTTGGGCCCGAGCCGTAAACGGGATTAAACGCGTTGATTGCCGGGAAGGAACCAGAAGGCCAGTCCATATTGTTATTACGCTGCTGATAGTCGATTCCCACCAGCAGACGGTGGTTTACCGCGCCGGTATCCACGCTACCATCAAGCTGATTATCTAACGTGAGTGCCGACAGCGACTCACGGGAACCGGAGTAGTAGCGGGTCAGCGTATCGGCACTCGGCTGCGTCCAGCCATAGGCATATACCTGATCCAAATGCACCTTGGTACGCAGATAACGCAGTTTTTGGCGTACTGCCCAACCGCTATCAAAACCGTGCTCAAAGTTGTATCCCACCATGTTTTGCTTACGGTCGTATTTCTCATAATTCTCTTCCCCTTCATAGAAGGTGTTCGAGATTTTCCGGCCGTTATGCGCCACCACCGTGCCGTCATACGGTAAACCCGAGTGACTTCCGCCCTCAGGATCGCGATGCAGGTAGGCCATCAATTCCAGACGCGTCTTGTCGGAAATCCGCCACAGCAGGCTAGGCGCAACCGCATAGCGTTCTTCTTTCAGCGGCCCAAACTGGGTATCCGCCTCGCGGACCATTCCCCCCAGACGGAATGCAAAACGTTCGTCATCATCCAGCGGTCCGGTAACATCGAATGCCGCACCACGTTGTGCATTGTTGCCAGCGAACAGTTTGATCTGTCCGCTACGATCGAACGACGGCTGACGGGAGTTCAGCGCCACAATGCCGCCCGGAGAAGAACGACCATAGAGTACGGACGCCGGGCCTCTGACCACTTCAATGCTGTCGAGGAACCAGGGATCGATAACTAGCGAACTATGGGAGTTGGTATCCCCCATCATCTTCAGCCCATCAAGATAGACGTTATCTAGGCTACCGTCAGAAAAGCCGCGCAGTACCATGTAGTCAAAGCGGTTGGACGCGCCGATCTGGTTGTTATACACGCCCGGCGTATAACCGACCGTTTGTCGAACGCTGGTCGCGCCCTGTTCCTGAATCTGATCGCGCGTAATGATAGAAACAGCCTGAGGAGTCTCGATATCGGGTGTTTCCAGCTTGGTCGCACCACGTTGCGTTTGAGACGTCACGACTAGCGTATCACCCTGAGAAGAAGAGGATGGCGTATCCTGCGCGAGTGCCGACATCGTAAATCCACTGGTGAAACAGCCAACCACCAGCGCCAGCCGCGTTTTTCTGAACATGGGAATCTCCACAGACCTTATTATTGTAAATAAGAATTATTACCGTTTTTGGTCTTGCGATAGCTATGCGCAGTGACAGCTTACGTATGCGCAATGACAAAACGGGAACTCAGCGAGAAAACGTCAGGCGGGCAGCCTCTGACGTAAATAACGTTCGGGAGAGTTAATGAAGGGAAACGCTAGCTGACCATACGCGCATCGCTTGGCGCCATACCGTAACGTCGCCGGAAAGCCGTGGCAAAGTTGGTCGCGTGCTGGTAGCCCGACATCCAGGCCGCCTGCTGAACGCTGTATCCCTGCGCCAGATAGCGTCGAGCCAGCTCCAGCCGACAGTCGCGCAGATAGTCAAAGACCGAATGACCATACGCCTGACGAAACTTGGTACGCAGGCTACTGCTGCTCATCGCGGCTAACTGCGCCAGTTCATTAAGGGTATATTCTTTTTCAGGCTGTTGCGCCAGAAGCCGCCGCACATTCTCCAGACGCTCTTGTTCACCAGGTGGAGGCAATACGCGCCGTTCCCCGCCACGTTGCCCAAATGACAGGCCTTGCCCCAACAGCTGTAGCATTACGCCTTCCAGCATCAGTTGGCGGGATAGCCCCGGCGTGGTGTTTTCCAGCGCGTGCTGTAGCCCAGATAACACATGGCCGGGAACCTGCCATAAAAACGTCGGGTCCCCCCCTTGCTCCCACTCATTCAGCAACGAGCCCAAAAGCGGATTCAAAGCAAAAGTGGCGGGAAAAATACCCAGCGATACGGTACGAAGGTGACAATCCGCAAGGTGGCTGGCGTTCATGACCAATGGGTCACCCAGACGAGTGCTGAATGCCATGCCCGATCGCACAACAAATTCTTTACCGTTCAAGCGTAGCGCGACGCGCCCTTCCAGCACCACCAGCGTATAAAACGGGCAGCAGTGCAAAGACGTCGATTCGTAGGGTTGCAACACGCGCACGTTGGAATTCGTCAGACAAATACCGGAGGAGAGCGTCATTTCTTCGACATCACCCTGCACGACGATACGTTTTTCTTTCGTGCGATCGCGGCAAGACGACAGCTGCGGGAAGTGGTAATCGATCCCGTAGCGTTCACCGATGTCGAAGAAATCCTCAATGGAAAAGAGTCGTTTGAGCATGAGCGGGAAAATACCCTCATCCTGTTTAACGCCCAGAATCAGGCCTGCGATTAACGGACATAGCGTGATGCAGCAACGTATTCGCTACAAAGATCGTTATTCACCTTAGCATTGTGCTGCGAGCGCATCAATAAGACTGATAACTATTCTCATTGAAATGCATTCTAAATCCTGAACACCTTAGCTAGCGTAGGGAAGGTTCTTTGGCTGGCATCAGAAATCATGCTGAGGTATCAGTGAACGCCGAGTGAGCGACAGGACGTCGCGAAAGCCAGTGCCGCGTAGGGAACGCGTCACTGGCGGCTCGATAAGCGTTCAATGATTCCGAAGGCACCGCGTAGCGGCAGGATTTCAGCCAATAGCCTGGGTACATAGGGCAAGCGGCGTTTGAGCTGCCCTATGTCGGGCGTGGCGCTAGTGC
Organism: Pectobacterium hainanensis; assembly: GCF_046237015.1. Taxonomy (NCBI): domain Bacteria; kingdom Pseudomonadati; phylum Pseudomonadota; class Gammaproteobacteria; order Enterobacterales; family Pectobacteriaceae; genus Pectobacterium; species Pectobacterium hainanensis. The sequence continues at coordinate 13,178 of NZ_JBJYIN010000021.1, read as the reverse complement.
CACAGAGAAATCATGTGGCTTATCACGCCCGAAACGCCCCACGGCTATGCATAATTCAGACAACAATATTGGTAAGCCGCTTATTCAATTCCTTAATCGGCATCATAGCCCAAATTCGGCGCTAGCCAGCGCTCCACCTCGCTCACCTCCATACCCTTACGTACCGCGTAATCCTCCACCTGATCGCGCTGGATTTGTGCGACGGCGAAATATTTGCTGTCAGGGTGGCTGAAGTACCAGCCGGATACCGATGCGCCCGGCCACATAGCATAAGATTCGGTGAGCTTCATGCCGGTATGTTTTTCCACATCCAGCAACTGCCAAATTTGCACTTTCTCCGTGTGATCCGGGCAAGCCGGATAGCCCGGCGCTGGGCGAATCCCTTGATAGTTTTCTCGAATCAGCAGCTCATTACTGAGGTTCTCATTCGGCGCATAGCCCCAGTACACCTTGCGCACACGCTCATGCAGGTATTCCGCAAAGGCTTCCGCCAGACGGTCAGAGATCGCCTTCACCATGATCTTGTTGTAATCATCATGCTGAGCGTCCCACTGATCGGCCAACGTATCTTCTTCCAACCCGCCAGTCACGGCAAAGGCTCCCAGATAATCCGGTTTACCGCTGGATTTCGGTGCCACAAAATCAGACAGGCAGTAGTTCGGGAAGTCGGTTTTTTCCGTCTGTTGACGCAGATGGTGGCTCACTGACAGCACCGTTTCACGCCGTTCATCGGTATAAATCACCACGTCATCACCTACCCGGTTCGCAGGAAATAAGCCCACCACACCACGAGGGTTAAGTGCGCCGCGAGCAGACAAATCGTCCAGCATCGCGTTGGCATCGGCAAACAGGCGTTTAGCCTCTTCTCCCACCACCTCATCTTCCAGAATGCGAGGATATTTTCCCGCCAGCGACCAGGTCATAAAGAACGGTGTCCAGTCGATGTAGTTGCGCAGCGTTTCAATGCTGGCCGTCACTTCCTGAACGCCCAGACGATGCGCCACCGGCGGCGTGTAATTCTCCCAGTCCAGCGCTGAGGCATTAGCGCGAGCCGCTTCCAGCGTCACTGGCGGCGTTCTCGGCTTTTTACGCGCGTGCTGAATACGCACGGTTTCATACTCTTTACGGGTACGCGCAACAAAGTCGTCATATTGTGTACTGGACAGTAGCGCCGATACCACGCCGACAGAGCGGGACGCATTCTGCACGTAGACCGTCGGGCCGCTGTAGTTTTGTTCAATCTTCACGGCGGTGTGCGCTTTAGAGGTCGTCGCACCGCCAATCAGCAGCGGCAGCGTAAAGCCCTGACGTTCCATCTCTTTCGCCACGTTGACCATTTCATCCAGAGATGGCGTAATCAGCCCGGACAGCCCGATGATATCAACGTTCTCTTCCCGTGCCGTTTTCAGAACTTTATCTGTCGGCACCATCACGCCCAGATCGATAATTTCGTAGTTGTTACATTGCAGCACCACGCCGACGATATTCTTACCGATATCGTGGACATCGCCTTTAACCGTCGCCAGCAGGATCTTCCCGGCTGACGTCCCTTTGGCCTTGCTGGCTTCAATATAGGGTTCGAGATAGGCCACCGCCTGCTTCATCACGCGGGCAGATTTCACCACCTGCGGCAAAAACATTTTCCCCGCGCCAAACAGATCGCCGACCACGTTCATGCCATCCATCAGCGGGCCTTCAATCACCTCTATCGGCCGTGCGGCCTGCTGGCGTGCTTCTTCGGTGTCCAGCTCAATAAATTCGGTAATGCCTTTCACCAGCGAATATTCCAGACGCTTCTTCACATCCCAGCCGCGCCATTCCGCCTGCGTTTTACTGCCTTCATCTTCTGTTTTGCTGCCGCGATATTTTTCCGCCAGCTCAAGCATGCGTTCGGTGGCATCGCTGCGACGGTTAAGGATCACATCCTCCACCGCCTCGCGCAGTTCCGCGGGAAGATCGTCATAGATCGCCAACTGACCAGCATTCACGATCCCCATGTCCATGCCGTTGCGGATCGCGTGATAAAGGAAGACGGCGTGGATCGCTTCACGCACCAGATCGTTACCGCGGAATGAGAAGGAAACGTTAGACACGCCGCCGGAGATCATCGCATGGGGCAGTTGCGCCTTGATGTCTGCACAGGCCTCAATGAAATCCACCGCGTAGTTGTTGTGTTCATCGATCCCCGTCGCCACGGCGAAAATGTTCGGATCGAAGATGATATCTTCCGGTGGAAAACCGACTTCTTCCGTCAGAATGCGGTAGGCCCGGCGACAAATTTCAATTTTACGCGCACGGGTATCCGCCTGGCCGACTTCATCAAAAGCCATGACCACCACGGCTGCGCCATAGCGACGTACCAATTTGGCATGGTGAACAAAGGCTTCAACGCCTTCCTTCATGGAGATCGAGTTAACAATCCCTTTGCCCTGAATGCACTTCAGCCCTTTCTCAACCACATCCCATTTTGAGGAATCGATCATGATCGGCACGCGGGCAATATCCGGCTCGCCGGCAATAAGATTCAGGAAACGAACCATCGCGGCTTCCGCATCCAGCATCCCTTCATCCATGTTGATGTCGATGATCTGCGCGCCGCTTTCTACTTGCTGACGGGCAACATCCAGCGCTTCGTTGTATTTCTCTTCTTTGATCAGTCGTTTAAAACGTGCAGAACCGGTAACGTTCGTCCGCTCCCCGACGTTAACAAACAGGGTTTTGGCATCGATAGTCAGCGGTTCCAGGCCAGATAAGCGACAGGCGACCGGGATCTCCGGCAGCTTGCGCGGCGGTACGCCTTCCACCACTTTTGCCATCGCGGCAATGTGTGCGGGTGTCGATCCACAGCAACCGCCAACGATATTCAGAAAGCCGGATCGCGCCCATTCACCGATATGTTTCGCCATATCGGCCGGCCCCAGATCGTACTCTCCGAAAGCGTTAGGTAGCCCGGCGTTCGGGTGGGCGCTCACATAGCATTCTGAAATACGGGACAGCTCGGCGACATACTGGCGCAACTCATCTGGCCCCAGTGCACAGTTCAGACCGAAGGACAGCGGACGGGAATGGCGCAGGGAATTGTAAAAAGCTTCCGTGGTTTGGCCGGATAGTGTACGCCCCGAGGCATCGGTGATCGTGCCGGAAATCATCACAGGCAGCGTGATCCCTAACGCCTCAAATTCGGTTTCTACGGCGAAGCTCGCCGCTTTAGCATTCAAGGTATCGAAGATGGTTTCGATCATGATCAGATCAACACCGCCCGCGATCAGCGCACGGGTTGATTCACGGTACGCTTCTACAAGCTGATCGAAACTGATATTACGAAATGCGGGATTATTAACATCCGGCGAGATCGATGCGGTACGGTTCGTCGGGCCTAATACTCCGGCAACGTAGCGCGGTTTATCTGGTGTCAGTGCGGTCCATTTATCGGCGCAGGCTCGTGCCAACTGTGCCGCTGTCTGATTAATTTCCGCCGACAGAGATTCCATAGCATAATCAGCCATCGCGATGGTCGTGGCATTAAATGTGTTGGTTTCGAGAATATCAGCGCCAGACTCCAGGTAAGCATCATGAATTTCCGTTATCACCTGCGGTTTGGTTAACACCAGAAGATCGTTATTCCCCTTAACGTCACTGGGCCAGTCCGCAAAACGCTGTCCACGATAATCTTCTTCCTGCAAGCGATAACTTTGGATCATGGTACCCATACCACCATCCAACACCATAATGCGTTGCGCTAACTGACGGCGCAATTCGTCAACCCGATTAATCACGATAACCTCAGTTCCACCCAATGAATACCCCGCCAATGCAAGCGACTATCCTAACATAAGTTATGAATTCGCTAATGCCACGTTACATGAGACTTTTTCAGCCAATCATGGTTATTTTCACAGCGGATAAAGAAGTGTTGCATTATTCGCTAAAAAAACGAAAATCAATTCCATTATTGAAAAAGGAATCCTGCTATGACGCCACCAGAGCCAGCGAAAAGAGGTAAGAAATCCAGAATCAGCACGACGACGCCAGCCCAACCCGCCGGTCAGGTACAATCGCTGACACGTGGCCTGACACTATTGGAATATATCGCCAAAGCAAATGGCAATGTCGCATTGACCGATCTTGCCCAACAGGCCGGACTGCCTAACTCGACAACTCATCGTTTGCTTACCACCATGCAACAGCAAGGATTTGTCCGTCAGGTCGGCGATTTAGGTCTATGGACCATCGCCTCTCACGCTTTTATTGTTGGCAGCAGTTTTCTCCAAAGCCGCAATTTGCTGTCTATCGTGCACCCCATCTTACGAAATCTGATGGAAAGCTCGGGCGAAACCGTCAATTTGGCCGTCCTTGATCAAGCTGATTATCAGGCGATCATCATCGATCAGGTTCAATGCACCGCGTTAATGCGTATGTCTGCGCCGATTGGCGGTAATCTGCCGATGCATGCTTCTGGCGCGGGGAAAGCTTTTCTGGCAAATTTGCCAGAAAATCAGGTTACGCAGCTGCTGCATAAAAAAGGATTGCATAGCTATACCCCGCATACGCTTAACTCACCGCAGCGCCTGAAAGAAAATTTATTGCTAATTCGCAAACAGGGCTACTCCTTCGATGATGAAGAGCATGCTCTGGGGCTACGTTGCCTTGCCGCATGTATTTTGGATGAACACAATGAAGCCTTTGCGGCTATTTCGATTTCCGGCCCAGTCTCACGGATAACCAACGATCGCGTGACAGAACTTGGCGCACTCGTCATCAAGGCAGCCAAACAGGTTATGCAGCAGTACAGCGGCATACAATGATAATGGGCTCGCTGGAAAGCGTAAGCCCATCACAATGTTATCATTCTCATCGTCAATGGTAGAATGCCCCTGCGTTTCATAAACGGATAAATACGCATCATGGAACAAGATATTAAGGATCGTCAGCAGGACACTTATCATGGCTAATCGATTCTCTCAGCTCGACAAAAAAATCGTCAGTTCACTGCTCGTTACGGTTTGTCGCTTGCTTACTGGCATACGCGCGCACTGGCGAAGTAAACCCGATCGGACTCGCCCTAAAATTTATTACGCTAACCATAGTAGCCATCTGGATGGGCTGGTGATCTGGGCCAGCCTGCCGCATGAACTCCGCGCAATCGTACATCCTGTCGCTGCCGCCGATTACTGGCTGAAAAAACCGTTACGCCGTTACCTGGCATTACGAATCTTTCAGGCGGTGCTCGTTGAACGGCGAGATAAAACTGTGGAAGAAGGCCGCGTTGAACGACAATCGTACGATCCGCTGCAACCACTCAAAACAACGTTAAACGAGAACCGGTCGCTGATTTTGTTTCCTGAAGGCACGAGGGGGAATGGGGAGCAGTTGAACAGTTTCAAAAGCGGACTCTATCATCTGTCAAAACAATATCCTGATATAGAACTGGTTCCAGTCTGGCTGGAAAATCTTAACCGTGTGATGCCAAAAGGTTCCCGTCTGGTTGTTCCTATCATCTGTCATGCAACATTTGGTGAGCCAATATCCGGCGTGAACGAGATGGAGTCAAAACAAGCATTTCTTGATCGCGCGAAACAAGCGCTTGAGGAGTTATCAGCGTAATGGCCTGGGATAACGATATGCAATGGCTGCTGAGCGGCCTGTTCGGGTTACTCACTTTTGCCAGTCTGGTCGGTTATCTACTGGCAAAACGTAAACAAAACGCCACCATCGCGAATCTCAATGCTCGTATTCGGGCATGGTGGTTGATGTGTAGTATTTCTGTTCTCGCGATGGCGATTGGCCCCATTGGTTCAACGGTACTGTTTGCGCTGATGTCGTTTTACGCACTACGGGAATGTATCACACTGATGCCAACACGCCGGGGCGACCACGAAGCGCTATTCTGGTGCTTTTTCGTTATATTACCGCTGCAATATGTGCTCGTCGGCATACAGTGGTACGGCGTTTTCATTATTCTCATCCCGGTTTACGCCTTTCTATTTGTCCCCGCACGTTTGGCATTAGCGGGAGATACGCTGCATTTTCTGGAACGTGCGGCAAAAATTCAATGGAGCCTGATGATTGCGGTCTACTGTATTAGCCATGCTCCGGCACTCCTTATGTTGGATATTGCAGGCTATGAGCATCAAAACATCAAGCTCTTGCTGTTCCTGATGATCGTGGTGCAACTTTCTGATGTATTACAGTATGTCTTTGGAAAACTATGGGGAAAACGTTCCATCGTCCCCAAACTCAGCCCCAACAAAACGGTAGAAGGTTTTATTGGTGGGATTTTAACCGCCAGCCTGGTTGGAATGGGGCTATGGTGGATCACCCCGTTTGCACCTTGGCAGGCTTTTCTTATCGCGCTATTGCTCGCGCTGCTCGGCTTTGCCGGTGGGCTTTGTATGTCCGGTATTAAGCGAGATCGCGGCGTGAAAGATTTTGGCACCATGCTGGAAGGACACGGCGGAATGATGGATCGCATCGATTCTCTCTGTTTTGCCGCACCGGTCTTTTTCCACATCGTGCGCTATTTTTTCACCTGAGTATCCCATCAGCCGTCAGGCACGCTGACGGCTGATGTCCACCTCGCTGGCTAAAACGCTTCCAACGCCGATAAGCATACACATCCTCAATATGTCCCTCACGAATACGTTGCTGTAAAGCACGCCAATAATCTGCGCTGAACAAGTCACCGTGCATCTCCTCAAATAGCGCACGTAACTGGCGATCGCCACACAGGAAATGTCGAAACTCCTCGGGAAATACATCATTAGGTGAAACGCTATACCAGGGTTCTGCCGCAAATTCGTCCTCTGGATAACGCGGCGGCGGAATGTCACGGAAATTCACCTCGGTCATGTAGCAAATTTCATCATAGTCATAGAACACGACCCGCTCATGCCGGGTAACACCAAAGTTTTTAAACAACATGTCACCTGGAAAAATATCAGCCGCCGCAAGCTGTTTGATGGCATTGCCATACTCCTCAATCACATCATGCAACTGCTGTTCCGTCGCCTGCTCCAGATAAAGATTAAGCGGCGTCATACGTCGCTCCATGTAAAGATGGCGAATCACTATCTGATCGCCTAAGTCCTCAAGTTTATCTGGCACCTCGCACTGTAACTCATCCATTAATTCAGGGCTGATCCGATGTTTATCAATAACAAAATTTTCATACTCCTGCGTATCAGCCATTCTCCCTACGCGATCATGCTCTTTTACCAGTCGATAGCAGGCCATAACACGTTCAGCATTAACTTCTTTTTGTGGCGCGAAGCGATCTTTAATGACTTTAAACACCCTATCGAAGGATGGCAGCGTAAACACCAGCATCACCATGCCTTTCACGCCGGGTGCAATAATAAATTGCTCATGAGAGTCCTCCATATAATGAAGATACTCGCGGTAATACTCCGTTTTACTGTGCTTCTGGCAACCAATCGCAAGATACAGTTCCGCTGTCGTTTTACCCGGCAAGATATCTCGTAACCAGGCAACCAATGCGGACGGTAAGGGGGCATACACCATAAAATAAGAACGAGCGAAGCCAAACACGATACTGGCATCTGACTGACTGGTCAGGCAGGTATCAATAAATACGGCACCTTGTTCGTTGTGATGAATAGGCAACAGAAACGGAAAAATACCGTCAGGCAAGGATAATTTACCCACCAGCCAGGCCGCTTTATTACGATAAAACAACTCATTGGCAACCTGTAGCGATGCCAGAGAAAGCTGCTCAGTGGAGAAGCTTTGTTTAAGATAATCCACAATGTACAAGATATCGCGAGACAGATCCTCCCACGGCAAACGCAGAGGTAGTCCACTCAGCAAGCGTTCCAGCATGTTTTGCCAGCCATCAATGGGAGTAAACGTACGCGCGATAGGTCGGGGGATCTCGCGAAAACGTTTCTCCGGTTGAGAACTGAAAACAAATAATTTATCGGGGGTAAGCTCACGATGATTGAATAAACGGCAATACACTGAATTAAAAAAGCTTTCAGCAATTTCAAACCGAGGATAATCAGGCAACAACTGCGTGTAGATTGTCTTTACTCGTCCGAGGAAATCGGCGTCATAACAGCGCTGTCCGGTAATACAGCGTAACTGCTCAACGACCAATCCGACGTGATGATCATAAAGATGAATACGTAGTTTCATTGCCAACTGTATCGCAGACCAATCTGCCTGCTCAAATCGCTGTTGTGCGCCTGACGTGATCTCCAGAAAACGCCCATATTGCGCGTCAAACCCTTGTAATATTGTCTGTGCAACCAGTTGTTCAAGATCACGAACCATCATGCTCTCCACATGAAAATCGGCCAGCACCTGGCTGGCCGGACAGGATCAGAATTGTTGCTCTTCTGTCGACCCCGTCAGCGCGGTCACAGAAGAAACACCGCCCTGAATAATGTTCGTTACCTTATCAAAGTAGCCTGTACCAACTTCTTGCTGATGCGATGAGAAAGTGTAGCCATCTTTAATCGCATCAAACTCTGGCTGCTGCACTTTCTCTACATAGTGCTTCATGCCTTCACCTCGAGCGTAGGCATGGGACAGATCAAACATGTTGAACCACATGCTGTGGATGCCAGCCAACGTGATGAATTGATATTTATAGCCCATCGCCGATAGTTCATCCTGGAAACGAGAGATGGTGTGATCATCCAGATTCTTTTTCCAGTTGAAAGAAGGTGAGCAGTTGTAAGCCAGCAGTTTACCGGGATATTTCGCGTGAATCGCTTGAGCAAAGCGTCGCGCCAGTTCCAGATCCGGCGTTGATGTTTCGCACCACACCAAATCAGCATAGGGTGCATAAGCTAGTCCACGACTGATAGCCTGCTCGATACCAGCACGGGTTCGATAAAAACCTTCTACCGTACGTTCACCGGTAATAAATGCTTTATCGTATTCATCACAGTCTGAAGTGATCAAATCGGCCGCATCGGCATCGGTACGCGCAACCAGTATCGTGGGCACCCCTAATACGTCGGCCGCCAAGCGGGCAGCAACCAATTTTTGAATGGCTTCTTGTGTCGGTACTAAAACCTTTCCGCCCATGTGCCCGCATTTTTTGACAGAAGCAAGCTGGTCTTCAAAATGTACCGCGGCGGCACCCGCTTCGATCATCGATTTCATCAGCTCAAACGCATTCAGTACACCACCAAATCCAGCTTCTGCGTCCGCAACAATTGGCAGGAAATAATCGGTATAGCGTTTGTCACCGGGTTCGATTTGATTTGCCCATTGAATTTGATCGGCTCGCCGGAACGTATTATTAATGCGTTCAACGACGGCGGGTACTGAATTCGCAGGATATAAAGACTGATCGGGATACATGCTGGACGCCAGGTTAGCATCTGCCGCGACTTGCCAGCCAGACAGGTAAACCGCTTCAATGCCTGCTTTTGCCTGTTGTAAAGCCTGCCCGCCGGTCAGTGCCCCGAGACAATTGATATAACCTTTGCGGGATTCGCCATGTAGCAGTTTCCATAATCTGGCGGCACCTAATTGAGCCAAAGTACATTCTGGGTTAACCGAACCACGTAGGCTAACCACTTCTTCGGCCTGATAAGGACGGGTGATACCTTCCCAGCGAGCGTTTTTCCATTCTTGTTCAATTTGTTGAATTTGTTGAGTACGAGAGGTCGTCATAGCTGCGATTCCTTTTTTATTCTCAATAGGGTTAGTCAAGCAATGCATAACCAGGTAACGTCAGGAAGTCGATCAGCTCATCCTGCGTGGTGATTTTCTCCATCAGACGGGCTGCATCATCAAACCGCCCACCGCTGAATCTCGCTTCACCAAGCTCTTCCTGGATCACCAACATCTCTTCAGCCAGCATTTGCTGGAATAGCGCCTTTGTGATGACACGGCCATCGCTCAACGTTTTCCCGTGATGGATCCACTGCCAAATCGAAGTGCGAGAAATTTCGGCTGTCGCCGCATCCTCCATCAGCCCGTAAATGGGTACGCAGCCATTACCAGAAATCCAGGCTTCGATGTACTGCACCGCAACACGAATGTTAGCCCGCATCCCTGTTTCAGTCCGCTCGCCAGGGCAAGGCTCAAGTAACACCGCAGCAGTGGTTGGCGCATCTTCCGTGCGATCAATATCCAATTGGTTTTGACGTTTTCCAAGCACACGATCAAAGACCTCCATGACCGTATCCGCCAAACCTGGGTGGGCAACCCAAGTACCGTCATGACCGTTCTTCGCTTCAAGCTCTTTATCTTTACGCACCTTATCCAACACCCAGTTATTACGTTCGGCGTCCTTACTGGGGATAAATGCGGCCATTCCTCCCATGGCAAATGCTCCACGCCGGTGGCAGGTTTTGATCAATAATTTTGAATAGGCACTCAGGAATGGTTTTTCCATCGTCACTGACTGACGGTCGGGCAGAACGCGATCAGGATGATTCTTCAACGTTTTGATATAGCTGAAAATATAATCCCATCGACCACAGTTCAGCCCGACAATATGATCGCGCAGGTAATAAAGGATCTCGTCCATCTGGAAAACGGCGGGCAACGTTTCAATTAACACTGTCGCTTTAATCGTCCCACGAGGCAGGTCAAAACGATCTTCCGTATAGCAAAAAACATCATTCCACCAGGCAGCTTCCTGCCAGGACTGAGTCTTGGGTAAATAAAAATAAGGGCCGCTGCCTTTAGCTAGCAATTCTCGATAGTTATGGAAGAAATAGAGCGCAAAATCAAACAAACTACCGGGGATTGCTTCACCTTGTAGGGCTACATGCTTTTCAGGCAGATGCAAGCCACGTACGCGACAGATAAGTACCGCAGGTTGAGGCTTTAACTGATAAATCTTCCCAGACTCATTGATATAAGAGATCGTCCCTCTTACGGCATCACGCAAATTAAGCTGACCATCAATCACCTTATCCCATCCTGGGGAAAGTGAGTCTTCAAAATCCGCCATGAAAACCTTCACATTGGCATTCAGTGCGTTGATAACCATTTTGCGTTCAACAGGGCCGGTAATCTCTACGCGACGGTCTTTCAAATCATCAGGAATACCAAGCACCTTCCATTCCTTATCACGAATGGAAACTGTTTCCGGAATGAAATCAGGGAGCTCACCATCATCTATTTTACGCTGTTGCTCCTGACGTTCAGTCAGTAACTGGTTTCGCATCGGCGTAAAGCGAACGACCAGCTCAGTTAAGAAATCAATCGCTTCATCTGTGAGTATTTGCTTTTCACCTTCGCCAAAACGCTGACTAAATACCAACTCTCTGTTTATTGTCTGCTGCGTCATTTCACGGTTCCTTTTTAGAGTCCTCTTCGCGAATCAACTATCAAGTCGGCAGATAATCTATGAGCATTTCTTAGCCGACAGTTTTAAGCGTAATCCAATAAACCTTAAAATCAAAAACTATTTCCATTTTTAATGTAAAAACAAAATAATATTTTGATTTACTTATAGATTAATATTTAAAAAGAAAAGAAATGAATTTCATCAATGAATGGCGATGGGTAGCGCAGTAATAAAAAAAGCGCCCATCACGGCGCTTTGAGGCTGTACATCTAAGGACACCTATTCCAAGGTGGGATTCATAAGACGCAAGTCATATGGCGTGATCTGATAGACATAATAATTCAGCCAATTAACAAACAACAAATGACCATGACTCCGCCAGCTCGCTTTTGGTGACAAGAGTGGATTGTCATCAGGAAAATAATTAACTGGCACTACGGGCTCTAAGCCTGCATCACAATCACGGAAAAACTCACTTGCCAGTGTATTCGCATCATATTCAGGATGACCGGTAACAAAAGCCAATCGTTTATCCTTGCTGGCAAAAAGGTAAACACCAGCCTGTTCAGACTCAACCAGAATATCCAAATCGGTATACTGACGAATCACCTCAGTAGGGAAATCTGCATAGCGAGAATGGGGAGCCAGAAAGGTTTCGTCAAAACCGCGAGTTAATAATGCATGCTGCTGTAAAGTCTGATGTGTATAAACACCTGATAGCTTCTCCTGTCGGGTCATTTTAGGAATACCGTATAAGATATTTAATGCAGCCTGTACGGCCCAACACACAAATAATGTGGAGGTAACATGCTCTTTTGCCCACGTAATGACCCGCTCTATCTGCGGCCAATAAACGACATCGCAGAAATCGACTAATCCCAGCGGTGCACCAGTCACAATCAAGCCATCAAAGTTTTCGTTCTGAATGTCGTCGAAATCGCAATAGAAGTTATTCAAATGCTCGGTTGGCGTATTCTTTGATTCACGGCTATCGATACGTAGCAGTTGAATATCGATCTGTAAGGGCGAATTGGATAGCAAGCGCAGAAACTGGTTTTCAGTTTCAATTTTTTTAGGCATCAGGTTCAGAATCAGCACTTTAAGTGGACGAATTTCCTGCGTTTTAGCACGCGAAGACGTCATAACAAAGACATTTTCATTACGCAGAAAATTGACGGCTGGTAACTCATCAGGAACCCGAATTGGCATAACCTTATATCCTCAAAGCATACGTTTAAACGTTTAGACATCCAGATGCCTGAAGATAACGAGTTTTTATACTATTGTCGAGCGTTCAGCACATAAGGTGAAAATGTTTCACTGTGCCTAAAAAAACGTTATGCGTTTTATCTATTTTTCTTTGCTTGTTCAATAACTTCTGAATCAGCTAATACTCGATCGTTTGCGATCACAACTAGCCGAGCTCTTGGTGAAGTGGAAACAGTTATTTCCTGAATAATACGTTCCTCAACCTGAGACAATCCACCTTCATTCATTTCAAGGGCATGAATGACAAGTACATCCTGACCAAATTTAAACCAACGACGTTTTATTAATTTTCGGGCTAAACCGTTAAGCACCTTCTCTGCACGAAAAAAATCAGCCACCAGTAGACGTGCATTACTGAAAATCTGGCTAGCATCGCCTAACTCTTGTTGTGTTTCAGGATTACGTACAACCATTTTGTTCTTGCGGATCTGGATATATAAGATCGTCATTTATTTCTATTTCCCTATATTTCTTATTCTTGGTAGATATCTATGTGCAAACAGCAACCAAATCTACTACAGACAAGATCAAAAATAATATATAGCAAAAAGCCCCTGTCTTTCGACAGGGGCCTTCCACTTATTTAATGCCTGGCAGTTCCCTACTCTCACATGGGGAGACCCCACACTAC